>MEOQ01000022.1 GCA_001769275.1 Bacteroidetes bacterium GWF2_43_63
ACAAATTTCATCATTTTTTGTCACAACTAACTGATTTTCAATAGCGATTTTTCAACATGGCAACAGGGGCGGACAAGTCAGGAAAAATAATACCAAAGGTAAAGCATAATCCGGAACCAGCATTCATCCGGATTATGCTAAATATCATTTTCTCAAATTAAAACTTCACGCTCACACTTCCAAGCCAGTTCATATAGGCCTGCGGGAAATAGCCGTCCATCACATAATGCTCGCCGCCGTAGTAGTAGCGGTATATCCATGCATTCGATTCGTATTCTTCTGATAAAATATTGCGCAGAGTCAGGCGGAATGCAACTTCTTTGACAAACTTCGGCTTCAGGACATATTCTGCTCCCAGGTCAAATACTTTATAAGCATCCAGCATTCTTTCCTTAGACGAAGAATTGTCGATATACTGGTTGCTCACATATTTTCCGGTCAGCGTGAAACGCAGATTTTTAAGTGGATTATAACCGAAGCGTGCAGAGCCGATCATCGCTGGTGAAAAGCTGATATCGCTTGTTTTGTAAAACTCAGATTGTTGCGACCATGTGTCCCAGTCATCAACAAACACGGTGAGATCTTTTATCTTATTCATTGAATAGGTGGCATTTCCGGCGAAGTCGAATTTCTTGTTGATTTTCCATTCCCAGATGGCTTCGATGCCTGCGCGGAAACTTTTTGGCACGTTCACGTAAACCGGCGAACCAATGTTGTTTATTTCACCCGTCTGAACGAGCTGATCGCGATAGTTCATGTAATAGAGATTCAGATTGAAATTCCATTTGTCGGCTGCGTATTTGTAACCGGCTTCGTAATCAAAAAGAATTTCATGTGCCGGCAGTTTTCCACTATCAGCATCTACCATCATGTAGCGGTTTGGTTCACGCCCGGCGACACCGAAATAGCCATAAACCACATGTTTTCCAATGCTGTGAAATATGCTTGCTTTGGGATTGGCAAACAGGAACGACTCGTCAATGTCAAGATTTTTTTTGTCATCTTCGTCGCCTGCAACCTGATAGCGAACATTGCGGATCTGCATATCAGCAATAATTGTTGTATGCTTTCCCATCGCATATCTCAGTTTCGCATAACCCGAAACATCGTCCTTCACTCCAGTGTTTCTGTAGTATTCATGATTTATTTCTGAATCGCCTGCATATTGCATCCAGATTACGTTTCCGATATGATCGCCGTCGTAGCGGCTGATGTTTCCACCGAAATTTAGCTGCAATTTTTTATGATTATCGTAGTTTGCTGAGATAACAGCTCCATAAAAATAATTATCCATCATTTTACGACGAATCAGATTGGTTTCAGTAATGGTATCAGAGCCAAGAATGAAGTCGGGCAGGAGATAATCCGAAAACGATTCTCCATTTTTGTATTGCTCATAATAGCCATTGCCGGTGATCAAAAATGCTGTTGCACTCGAGCTCCAATTCAGCGAATGCTGGTTTGAAACTACCAAATGAACATGATTTTGGTTGTAAAGATCAATTTCATTTTCATACGAATATGGATTATACGTTCTGTTGGTTTCGAGCGAATCTTTCGGGACACCTTCCCAGGCCTGATAGGTTTTTTCTTTTCCATGCATGAGCATCAGGCGCACCAGCGTTTTATCGCCGTACCAGGCCACATTGGTTTGCAGCGACTGGATATCAGCCGAAGCTCTGTCAATATAGCCATCACTGTGCATCACTGATGCGCGGCCGTCTATGGTCCACTGACCATTTAAAAGTCCGGTTCCGAATAATGCAGTTGAACCATAAGTTCCGAATGATCCGGCCTTGAAATTCAGCGTAGCAAATGGATCCGGCTTGTAGCTGTGCGTTGAAATATTTATGGATCCTCCGAATGAGGAAGAGCCATTTGTCGACGTACCAACACCGCGCTGCACCTGAATACTTTCGCTTGATGAGGCGATGTCGGGAATATCAACCCAATAAACATTGTGCGATTCAGGATCATTGTAAGGAACCCCGTTAATGGTAACATTGATGCGGCTTTGATCGGTTCCGCGCAGACGAAAAGCGGTATAACCTATGCCACCGCCAGCATCGCTTGATGTGGTGACGGATGGCATCGCGTCGAGCATGACTGGCATATCGGTGCCGGTGTTGATTTGTTCAATCCCAATAGGACTGAGATTGGTGCAGGTTACGGCATCCTGATCACAGATCCGGATTGCACGAATTACAATTTCGTCGCTGATAACAGCCGATGGCGACAACGAAATTTTCAGCGTTGATTCAGGCGATGCGTTCAGTGAGATGCTGTCGGTATCATATCCAACATAGGATACAATAATAGTGAGTGGAAAAGCAGAACGCGTCGAAATTGCGAAGGTCCCGTCGTTGGAAGTGAACGTTCCGTTTAGTGTTCCGGAAATTACAACATTGGCACCCGGCAAAGTCTTGCCAGAGCTTTTGTCAAAGACTGTTCCGCTGATTGTCAATTTTTGACTGTGCGCAGCGAACAGCATTGCGAAAGAAAATAAAAAAACAACTACCTTTTTCATTTTGTAACGTTTTTAAAATTACAAATGGCAAAGGGGTGGAAAACCATTTAAAATATTGAATAAACCTCCCTTCGCCGGCATTACCCGGATCAGGTTATAAGGGTTTGTTCTCAGCCCCTGCGAAGGAGCACCCCTGTTGTGAACGCTGCAAAGATACAAGTTTTATTTTGAAATAGGGTTCATTTTGGCAAACATAATATTCCATCGTCCGATGGCGACGAAGAAGGCAGAGGATATGGAATCGCTATGTTTGCAGCAACACCGACGATTCCATATTCTACGATTCTCTCCGAATGATGGAATATCGGCTTTGCTCATTTGTTTGAATGTTAATGGTATAAGCGAGTGTGTCATTGGCAGCGTCTCCACCAGCAATCGGAACGAAGGATAGACAGCAGCGTAAACTCTGTCGATGCACGAAAAGCGAGGCATACTCAGTCGAAGTACCGATGGCGAAAATAACCAGAAGAAAGTCTGTTGAATAAGACGAGATTACGGCTCGGAGGCCGGGATATTAAAACTTCTTCTGATGATTTTCAATTATCGCGCGAAATATTTCAGCGTACGGCTCAGATCATTTCCTTTTATTGTTATCAGATAAAGACCTGCATTTTCAGAAATAAAAGGAATTTCAACACGGTCACTTGTTCCGGAAAGCTCACTCTGACTGGCATACAAGGTGCGCCCGGTAATGTCAGTTAATTCAATAGCGTACAATCCTTCAGGAAAATGGCTGATGTTCAGTACAGGAAAATTATTTTCAACCGACAAATACATCGATGCATTACGGTATTCATCAAGTCCAGTGGTCACCCCGTGATAATTAAACGTAAAACCAGTCTCAGTAGTGGCTTCATTGGTTTTAAAGACTACCATTGCTTTAGGCGAATTGATAAAGAATGATTGGGGTATAGTGTTTCCTGACAATGAATCAACCAGAATATAGGAAGGGTATTGATAAAAATACAGCACGTCGCTGCTTTGCTCAAGACTGAATTCAGTAAAGTCAATCATTATCCCGCCAGCATTTTGAGGTTCAATTCTCCACCGGCATACAGAATTGTCATTATAAGGATAGCTGTGACTGCCGTCGTTTACAGTTCCTGATGAATCGCTGCGGACATCGAGAATGCTGCAAAATGGAGGCGTATAGGCGTAATAGTCGGCATGAAATCCGCCATCCGTAATTGCACCGTTTGATTGAAAGGTAATAAACACACGATTGCCAGGAACCTGAACGGAGAAAGTGCCGGATATTCCGCTGTAAGTTCCAAAAACAGGCGCAGCGGCATCGGTTCCCTGATAAATAGTTACAACATCGTTTACTTGCTCAGTTCTTAAATACCGGAATTCGACCGTTATGTATTCAACGCTGTCGGCAGGCTGAATAAGCCATGAACAATTTTGATTATTGGCATAACCCGACACTCCATGGCCCACTTCAAGACTTCCGCTGCGTGTGGACATCTGATAATTTCCACAGGCCGAAGGGTAGGTGACTGCAGCCGGAAAGCAATTAATAAATGCCTGCTGTCCGGTTGAAAAATTATAACCCGGATTTAGATTGTCGATATAGAAAAAGCCGTTGTATGAACCGCTCCAGCCCCAGTTGAAATGAAACATGTCGTCGCTGTATCCGTCACAGACAAAAGCATGTCCGGAGCTCACATCATATCCTGCATAGGGCAGGGGGTGTCCGGCATCGAGCTGAGCTTTCAGCAGATTTTTCCAGTCTGTTTCGGAATAACTGTCTTTATAATCCAGCGTTGCAGCAGGATTATATCCAAAATGATCTTTCATGGCATTCAGCGCATCGTCCATATATGCGCCAGATCCGTTCGGGCTGTACATCATATCCACCGCAACACCGCAGTCGTACTGAATTTTGGCGGCGTCGTAATTGGCAGATGTAAGGCTGTAAGGCATCTGTTCGTAGTTGTAATTGCTCTGAGTAAAATCAACACTGAGCTGACCATAATCAGAATAATAGCTATGATATCCGGTTGGCTGAACTGGATAGCGGTAATAATACATGGTCATTGCCATCGCTGTTGCCACACATCCAGCGTAAACCCGGTTGCCCGGACCTGCCGGATCGTAAGGACAAAGCGCGTTGTAAGGAGCACCCTGATCCCAAAGACAGGTTAGTAATTGGTTTACTGAATAACCTTTTTCACTTGAAATATTATCTGAAAGAATATTTCCCCATTGCGTAGAAATAGAATTACTTGCAGGAATTGAGTGCTCGCGGACATAGCCAATTTGATGCGAAAAGCTGTTTAGCATTGCAGCAAATGACGCCGGCATGTTTTCGCCGGTGAAAACTGATTCGTCAGAATATCCGAGCACGGGAGTAACTGCATCATCACCGGCAATGATAATAAAGCCGCTGTTGTTGAAATTAAAGATGTAAAATTCCGGGGTCTGGTTTTTTTGTCCAAAGCTGCAGGATTCCAACTTTGTTTTTTCTGCAACCAATTTGTAATGTTTCAGGAAATTAAATGCTGCGGCACGTGCCTGTTCGGGTGAAATTGGCGCTGCGGCCAATGAAAGAGTCCACAGCAAAAACAGAGCAAATGTCAATACTTTGTTCATTCGAATGAAATTGGTATGTAAAGATAATCAGATTTACTCAATTACCACCTTTTGCCAGACATTGCCTTTGTCGGAAATCAGGCCTACGGAGTACAAGCCGGCAGCCAGATTATCGATCGGAATCATAAGAGTGCTGCCATCTGATGGTTGACTGAAGATGCAACGGCCACTAAAGTCATAGATTACAATGGAGGCTCCTTCGGCATTGCTGCCTGGTACGATATTGAGCATATCACTGGCAGGATTCGGGAAGATCAGCATTGAATATCCATCTGGTTGTTCTTCAATATCAGTTGTGATTGTATAGAAAATCTCAAATCCTTCAGCTACCATAGAGGAATTGGACTGAAATATTACCTGAATTTTTGAACTGGAAGAAGTCACGGTGGTTGGGTTATCGCCTTTGTTGAATTCGCCAAGAACCGTTGATGTAACAGCATCAACAACCTTTACATAGTCGTAATCATCACCCATGTCGAAATTCAGAAAGTGAACTGTGATTGAACTTGCCCCAACAGGCTGAATATTCCAGCGGCAAAAGCTGCCATTGCCATAGGTATTGCTACCTGAGCCATCATCAAACGTATCAGTCGGATTGGTGAGGGTAACAATTCCAAGACAACTCATGGGGATATGTCCAACATAATTGAACAGAAATCCCTTGCTTTCGTTCGACGCATCCGTAGTAAACTGAACAAACACCTCGCTGCTGTTTGCATTGAAATAGGCTGGAACCGTATTGCCGGAAAATGCGCCTGCAAGTGGTGCTGCTGCATCAGAACCGGCATAAATCTTAACTGAATCACCGGTGGCCAGATCCAATTCTTCGAAAGTGATTCGAAAATAATCGCATTGCGGGCCGGGACTGATGAGCCAGGAGCAGTTGCCGTTGGCCTCATAGTCTGCAGTTGGACCACTCCCATCTTCAATTAATCCGAAAGTAGAGGTCAGCGTTTTTGTGCCGGTGCATCCATAAGGATACGAAGCTGTCGGCGGATAAATGCTTTCTACAACTTGATGGTCGTCGTTGAAGTCCATGCCTGACGGATTGAGTGCGGTTAAATAGTAATTTCCGTTGGCAGCGCCATCCCAACCCCAGTCGAAATGAAAGAAATTTGTCCCTTCATACCCGTCCATCACAAAAGCATGACCGCCATCAGCGCCGGATCCGGAGTAATAAACAGGGCGGTACAAATCGAGATTGCTTCGCATCATTGTGGCCCAGGAGGTTGAAGTATAGCTTGATCTATTTCTGTATTCAGCGCTGGCGTAGCGAAAATGGGTCGTCAGAGCTTCAGGAACATCCCATGAATAAGCACCCGATCCATCGAAGCCATAACCCATTTCAACAGCTACTCCGCAATGATAGGATAATTCAGCTACCTCAGGCATTGGGAAACCCGGATCACCGGACATTTCAGCATAATTGTAGGTTGAGGCGCCGTAATTTACACTTTGTGTTCCATATCCATAGGCATTGTAAGAATGTGTTCCAAAACCAGTTTGCGGATACTGATAGTAAAAAATAATCTGTGACATGGCAGTGGCAACGCAGCCCACAAGCGCTTCACCATTGGCATCTACCGGACACTGGTCGTTGTAAACACCAGCTTGTCCCCAAATTGAGCGCAAAAACGGAAGAACTGCCTTGGTTGAATGAAATGGATTTTGTGTTGTATTGCCGTTTAGAAGATAATCCCATTCAAGGTCAATATCGCTGGTCGATTTTGTTGCATTCTGACGATAGAACTGAATCTGATCAATTGCATTCTGCATCCACCATGCGAAATTTGAATTCCATGAACCCGCAGGCACAGAGCCACTTGTACTATAACCAATAACAGGAGTTGCTGATTTATCACCTGAGATTATGGCAAAACCGCCCAATGGATTATTAAAAATATAAACCTCCGGAGATGCGCTTGTAATGCCGGGAACAGCTACCGGTATGAGATCTGCCGGCGTTGCAGAAACTATTGCATTTTTGGTAGTTAGAATGCTGTAAGCTGCACTTCTGGCTGTTTTCTCAGTTACAGACTGACTAAACGACTGAATATTTAAACTGAAAATAAGAACCGAAATGGAAAAGAAACGTAAATTTTTCATCGACTTGAGGGGGTTAATGAGTGAAATGTCATATAAGGACAAAAATAATTGAAAATTGTTGCAGCCAAGGGTAAAAAATAATTACTTTCGCAAAAAAATAACACCCAGAGCCGTAAACAATGAAACTGATTATCAATGCCGCTGCAGTTACAGTTGTCGAAAGTGCCCCTTCGCAGAAACCTGTTGGTGGCAGTAACATGAAGCAACTGAATATTGTTGAGGACGCATATTTACTTATGGACAGCAACAGAATTCATTCTTTTGGCAACATGAAGGATGTTCCTGATCTTCGAAAAAAATTCTCAATTGATGAAGAAATAGATGCAGCAGGTGGTTTCATTTTGCCAGGCTTTTGCGATTCGCATACCCATATAGTTTTTGCAGGATCACGCGAATCGGAGTTTGTCGATAAAATAAACGGACTCACGTATGAGGAAATAGCGCAGCGCGGCGGAGGAATACTGAATAGTGCTGAAAGACTTGGCAGAACAAGTGAGGACGAATTGTTCGAAGCAGCCAGAAAACGGGTGATTGAAGTGATTTCGCATGGCACCACGGCGCTTGAAATGAAAAGCGGCTACGGACTTACACCGGACAGCGAAATAAAAATCCTGCGCGTTATTAAACGACTTAAAGCGCATTTCCACATTCCAATAAAGAGCACCTTTCTGGGCGCTCATGCCATACCAAAGCATTTTCGCGATGATCGCCAAGCCTATATTCGTCAGATTATTGATGTGATGCTACCTCAGGTTGCTTCAGAAAATCTGGCCGATTATGTCGATGTTTTCTGTGATGAAGGATTTTTCACCATCGAAGAAACAGAAACCATTCTGAAAGCGGCTGCTGTATTTGGTCTTAAACCAAAAATGCATGCCAACGAAATGGCCAATTCCGGCGGCGTACAGCTGGGAATTGCTCACAATGCAGTTTCCGTAGACCATCTGGAACGTATTGAAAATCCAGAAATCGATGCATTGCTGGCCAGCAATACTATGCCGGTTGCACTTCCGGGCGCCTCATTTTTTCTGCGGATTCCTTATGCTCCGATGCGTCAGATGATTGATTCAGGCTTGCCTGTGACGCTTGCATCCGATTTTAATCCCGGCTCAAGCCCAAGTGGCAACATGCAGTTTATTATGTCGCTTGCCTGCATTTACGGCCGAATGTTGCCGGAGGAGGCGTTGCATGCGGTTACCATCAATGGGGCCTTTGCCATGGAAATTCAGAACGACTTCGGATCAATCTGCCCGGGCAAAATTGCCAATATCATCATTACAAAAGAAATTCCGTCGCTGGCATTTATGCCATATTACTACGGTTTCAATAAAATCGACCGGGTCATCCTCAATGGTGAAGTTTTCGACCCGTCCAAATACTAAACAATAAATTTCCCGAAATGAAACAGATTATTGAGTGTGTTCCCAATTTCAGCGAAGGCCGCGATCTTTCGGTCATAAAACAAATCACCGATGTTATTGAATCATGCGAAGGTGTCCGTCTGCTTGATGTAGACCCAGGTGCAGCCACAAACCGCACTGTGGTCACGTTGGTCGGTACGCCCGACGAAGTGATTGAAGCGGCTTTTCAGGCAATCAAAAAAGCGGCATCGCTTATCGACATGTCGAAGCATTCTGGCGCGCATCCTCGCTTTGGTGCGACCGATGTCTGTCCCCTGGTACCGGTTGCAAACATTACCATGGAAGAAGTCGCTGAATATGCGCGCAAACTTGGAAAACGCATTGGAGAAGAACTGAATATTCCTGTGTATTGCTACGAAGATGCAGCCTTCACCAAAGAACGTCGCAATCTGGCTTATTGCCGCTCCGGCGAATATGAAGGTCTGAAGGAGAAAATTGTAAAACCTGAATGGAAACCGGATTTTGGTCCTGCCGAATTTAATTCCAGAAGCGGAGCAACAGCTGTTGGTGCACGTGATTTCCTGGTTGCCATCAATTATAATCTGAATACCACCAGCACGCGTCGTGCCAACGCCATCGCATTCGATGTGCGCGAAAAAGGGCGTCCGATGCGCGAAGGAAATTCGGTTACCGGCAAAGTTGTGAAAGACGAAAACGGTAAAGATGTTATGGTTCCAGGCACACTCAAAGCCACCAAAGCCATCGGCTGGTTCATCGATGAATACGGCATTGCGCAGGTAAGTATGAACATTACCAATATTTCAACAACACCGGTTCATGTAGCTTTTGATGAAGTTTGCCGCAAGGCTGCCGATCGCGGCGTGCGCGTATGTGGAAGCGAAATTGTTGGACTCGTCCCGAAGAAAGTTCTTGTTGATGCCGGCAAACATTATCTGGCTAAACAACAGCGTTCGCTGGGTATTTCAGAAAGCGAACTCGTTAAAATTGCTGTCAAAAGCATGGGCCTCGACGACCTGAAACCTTTCAATCCGCAGGAAAAAATCATCGAGTATATGCTCGAGGCCGAATCGAATGAAAAGAAGCTGGTGGATATGACTTGTGTCGGTTTTGCCGATGAAACTGCAAGTGAATCACCTGCACCTGGCGGAGGCTCCATTGCGGCTTACATGGCCGTTCTTGGCGCAGCACTTGGCACGATGGTAGCCAACCTGAGTTCGCATAAAGCCGGATGGGATGAGCGCTGGGAAGAATTCAGCAAATACGCCGAAGCCGGACAGAAACTCAAAGACGAACTGTTGCATCTGGTTGACGAAGACACCCGCTCTTTCAATAGAATTATGGATGCGCTTGGATTACCCAAAGGCACTCCCGAAGAAAAGACAGCACGCAAAGCCGCTATGCAGGCCGCAACACAATATGCAACAGAAGTTCCGTTCAAGACTATGCAGAAAGCAGCGGAGGTACTGCCCGTATGTAAAGCCATGGCTGAAATCGGTAATCCGAATTCAGTTTCCGATGCAGGGGTAGGCGCACTCGCAGCTACAGCAGGCGTACGTGGTGCATTCCTGAATGTAAAAATCAACGCCGGCGGAATCGAAGATAAAGCCTGGGCTGCAGACATAATAGCCAAAGCACAGAAAGTGCACGATGATGCATTGAAGCTGGAAGCCGAGATCATGGCGCAGGTGGAGAAAGTGATTGCAAAAGCATAGAGCATGCGGTCAATGGTTCAACGTGCAATGCTCAGAGCTCAGGGCATAAGGCACAACTCTACTTGAGTTGAAAGTTTATTAAGTCATCAGGTTCATAAAGGTGGCGTTGATGAATGCGGCATAGGGCGCAATGCCCAGAGCAAACCCGCACCCAACATTTTGGCGTCCGCGCGACAGTGAATTGTGCAAGGGAGCGGACACGGAATTCCGCCAGCGGGCGGACAAGCTGTTGGGTGCCCAAGACACTAACTGCCCGACGATTCCAGGTCAGCAATGCTTTGGTGTTAACCCTATCATGCTGACGCTAAAATGTCGGGCGAAGCACAGAGCACAGCGTACAAAGCCATAAACAAAAAGCAAACTTAGCACGGATTGCATCCAATGATTGTCGGTACTGCGCTATTGTTGCCAAAAGGAGCATTGGTCCAGAATATTTCCACAACGCAGAGAGCTCGCTTCGCGAGGCACTCAGGTAGTGGAAATGTTATTTTATCAGCGAAGGCGCGTTGCTGCTCTAAAAAACCGTAGCTTTGCATCTTTTTATAAAATTCCGCAATGATTTCAGCTTCAAATATTTCCATTCGCTATGGAAAACGTGTTTTGTTCGACGAGGTATGTGTAAAGTTTTCGCCCGGTAACTGCTATGGCATTATTGGCGCTAATGGCGCAGGTAAATCCACTTTTTTAAAAATCCTTTCAGGTGATATTGATGCGCCGACCGGACAGATTTCAATCACACCGGGTGAGCGAATAAGCGTCCTGAAACAGGATCATCATGAATTCGACAGCTTTACGGTTCTCGATACCGTTATTATGGGTAATAAAAAACTTTGGGAAGTATTGCAGCAAAAAAATGCAATTTATGCCAAGCCCGATTTCAGCGATGCCGATGGCATTAAAGCTGCAGAACTCGAAAACAAATTTGCCGAAATGGAGGGCTGGAATGCCGAAAGCGATGCAGCTATTTTATTGAGCGGCTTGGGCGTGAAAGAAGAAGCGCACGAGAAACTGATGTCGGATATTTCGGGTAAGGAAAAAGTAAGGGTGCTGCTTGCCAATGCACTGTTTGGAAATCCTGATATTCTGTTGCTGGATGAGCCCACCAACGACCTTGATGTCACCAGCATCAGCTGGCTTGAGGAGTTTTTAATTAATTTTCAGAATACAGTCATTGTCGTGTCGCACGACAGGCATTTTCTCGATGCAGTGTGTACGCATGTGGCTGATATCGATTTTGGGAAAATCACTTTATATACCGGCAACTATACTTTTTGGTACGAGTCGAGTCAGCTTGCTTTACGCCAGCGGGCCGATCAGAACAAGAAGACCGAAGACCGACGGAAAGAGTTGCAGGATTTCGTGAGTCGCTTCAGCGCCAACGCTTCAAAATCGCGTCAGGCAACCAGTCGCAAGAAACTGTTGGAAAAGCTTACCATCGACGAAATCAAACCCAGTACCCGTCGTTATCCGGGAATCATTTTCAAACCCGACCGCGATTGTGGCGATCAGATTTTGCATGTCGAGAATCTTGCAAAATATTCAAACGAAGGTTTGATGATGTTTTCAAATGTAACGTTTACATTGAACCGCGATGACAAGGTAGCTGTTTTATCGCGCAATCATAACGCGGTCTCTGCCTTTTTTAATATTTTGATGGAACTGGAAACGCCGGATAAAGGCGTGGTTCAGTGGGGAAGCACCATTACCAAATCGTATTTACCGAACGAAAATGCTTCGTATTTCAAAAAGCCAATGACGCTGATGGAATGGCTGCAACAGTATTCGACGGTGGAAGACGATGATTCATATATCCGCGGATTTCTTGGAAAAATGTTGTTCTCAGGCGAAGAATATCTGAAGAAAACTTCGGTGTTGTCGGGAGGCGAAAAAGTGCGCTGCATGGTTTCGCGCATGATGCTCACCAATGCCAATTGTCTCATTCTTGATGAGCCCACCAACCACCTCGATATGGAAACCATCACCGCATTCAACAATGCATTGAAGGATTGGAAGCATGTGGCTTTGTTCAGCTCGCGCGACCATGAATTCACGCAAACGGTGGCTAACCGAATTATTGAGCTCACCCCCAGAGGCATCATTGACAAACTTATGTCGTACGATGAATACCTCGAGGATAAAAATGTAATGGCGCTGCAGGAAAAGATGTATTCGTAGGATTTGTATTTTACAAATTATAAAAGCCGCATTCGTGCGGCTTTTTTGAATTCTTGCTTCATGTAAAACGCTATCCCGGCCGCTTCGATCAGTCTAGTGCAACTGTGAATGATCCTGGATTTCCTGCAGTTCCGTTGAACGATTCCTGGAAAGTTCCGGTGGAGGCGCTGGTCCAGGTCAATACGTATTTGTCCGATCCACCCATCTGAAAGGTGATTTCGGACTCATTGGTTCCCTTTTTCGAATAGCTATACGAAAAATCGTCAACGCCCGTGAGCGCGGCCATTCCGCTGCTGCTGGTGGTTGAAAAATACCATTCGTTGGTCGGACCTCCGGTTTCAGCCAAAGTCAGCGTGAGTTTCCCCCACGATGAAGAGCCGATAGCATAATCGGTAGTCTGATCATCAGAATCTTCTTCGCAGGCGGTGAATACAAATGAAAAAGTCAGGGTTAAGGCGATTAAGAGAAGAATTTTTTTCATAGGCTGGCTTTTTTTGCAAATATAAAAAGTTTTCAGAATTGTTTTTTATAACTATCAGTTGTAAGGAATCAGCATTTAGCTCTCGGAAGTGACAAAAAGATTGAGCTTCTTCAACGCTCACGATAGCTATCGTGACAGGTCGCTTCGCGACGCAGAGAGGTTGAAGGCTGACCCGTTTTTATTAATGCGTTTTCAAATTTTCACATCATATTTCGTATCTCAAACGTCTTTCTTATTCACACGCACGCGAAGCGTCATATCGCCGCAGGCGCACATCTTCACATCATTTTGTCTTTCTTCTCTCATATTTCCAGCTAATCCCTCCCATCAGCATAAATCCGGGCTGTGAAACATTGGCGTGATCGATAATTTTGGTGTTGAAGAGATTTGTTGCATTCACCGTGAAGCGCAGTTGCTTCCACTGATAAAACACACCTGCATCGGCCAGCCAGACTGGCTTATAAGGTGCTTCGGCCAGATAGACTCCTTCGGAAAAAGGCGTGTAGCCGCCTGCGCGGTCCTGCCAGCCCAGCTGCCACGTAAGGCCGGCATTGTCAGTGATTCTGTGAACAGCTCTGATATCCAGCTTGTGCTTCATATAATCGAGCACATATTGAGAAACAAATCCTTCGCTTGATTTATCGCTCACCAAAAAAGTGTAGTTCACGCTGAAGCGCTGAATAAAAAATTTCTTTCTGAAAAAATCAGGCAACACCGAAATACCAGCTTCTATGCCGCTTACATTCACTGCGGTCAGATTTTTACATTCCCAGACAGTGGCTGTATCGTGGCGGACCCAATCGATCATATTGATGCCGTAGCGCTGAAATCCAGCTACTTCGGCCAATATGTTTTTATGATCCCATTTTAAACCGCCTTCAATACTGATTGCTTCTTCTGGCTTCAGGAGCGGATTTCCGATGTTGGTCGGCGATGAATAATACAGATTGGTAAAATTCGGAAGTCGCAAACTGCGGTTAGCTGTCGCAAAAATCCGAAGCGGTTTTATTATCTGATATCCCAGATCAATTCCGGGATACACGCTGATATCATTTTCAAGCTGATGGCTTAGGTAAAGAAGTGCTCCACCTGAAACACTGAATTTTTTTGCTGTATAGCTGTGTTCAGCCATGATGCTGAAACCGTTTCTCTGTGCTGATTTTGTGTAGAATGCGCTATCTGTTCCGGCAACAGCAATGGGAGAATTCATGGTTGTCCCAAGTACATTGCTGAAAATATGCTCCATGCGGAAATCGGCACCCAGCGATGTTTTGTGTTTTTTCCACGAGAATGTTTTTTCCACGCTGGCTCCTGCAACATCCGATAAATGATAATTATGATTTTTATACCATGCGGGCGGATCGTTGCGGAATAATTCAAAGCGGTCGTAGTGCCGGCGCCAGTAAACAGAGGTTTTCCATGATTGATTGTTGAGATCGGAAAGGCCGGCTGAAGCAAAAATGGTCGAGGTCGCTTCAAACTGATTGGGGAATTTTGGCGTGTAAAAACTGTTGGCACCAAATTCTTTCAAAATATAGCCAGCCTGCACATCGGTTTTGATTTTACCTATCTTGGCATTCATGCGGTAAAACGCATTGGCTTTCATAAAATCGGTATTGTCGGTATAGCCATCGGTGGTGTTACCGCTTAATGAGAGAACATGATAAACTTTTTTTGTCCTGAAAGGCAGATTGGTAGCCAGTTCTGCCGTGCCATACAATCCACCGCGCAATGACAGCGATGGAACTGCTTTTTCGGGCGACGATGTAATAATATTTATGGCGCCGGCAAAAGCATTCGGGCCAAAAATGCGGGCTCCGGAGCCCTGCAAAACTTCGATGCGTTCAATGGCCGTAATATCGACTGGGATATCCATATTGTGATGACCGGTCTGCGGATCGCTGATGTTTATTCCGTTAAGCAATACAAGCACCTGATCGAAGGTGCCGCCGCGCATGCTGATGTCGGATTGTGCGCCTGTAATGCCGCGCTGGCGGATATCAACACCCCGCACATATTCCAGCAGAGCTCCCAGATCACTTACCGGAGCCAATTGTATTTCTTCGGCACGGATGACATGTACCACCCGCAGCAATTCAGACTGGACCGTTGGTGCAAACTGCGCGCTGACTATGACCGAATCAAGATCTATTTTTTGAATGGTGTCTTGTTTTACCAGGATTGAATCAACCTGACCGTAGCAAGTGGCATTTGAGAAAAAGAAAAAACAGATTGAAAATAAAAGAGGAATTGTCCTGAAATATTTTAATTGGTGCGACTTTCTGAAACAAACCATGACAAAGGGGGCTTAGAAATTTTGCGCAAAGGTAGAAATTGAAAATGAACGTTGTTTTAATTTTTTATTTTTCGCACATCAATGTTTATCAGTCAATAGTTTGCAAGAATCGGGTTCCACAACCTGAGTGCCTCGCGGAGCGAGCTCTCTGCGTTGTGGATTTTTCTGAGGCCAACGCACTCAGGTCGCGTTCTGCGACGCAGAGAGGTTGTCCTGCTATCGCTGGTATACAACAGATTTTTTAGCGATTATTAAAACAATTCAGCTGCCGCCGTTCATCCTTGTATTGATTCCTCTTGAATTTATCGGAGGTTTTGTTGTCGTACATTCAGTAATGACTACATTTCTGAACGTATAGGTGATTTTGTTTTGCGGATCTTTAGGCGCCGTCAGAATTTGCCTGATTTCGTTGGCCCTGAGCTCAATGTATTCCGAATGCTCTTTAACGCTACTAACAACAGCGCCATTTTGGTTTTTCCCTTCTGTCACATAAGAGATGCGAAAAGTAATGCTTTGATTCCCATTGTTTTGGGCTTTCAGCATGCGCCCCTGTTCATTGGAAACAACAACTTCGCAACGAAGCTGAGTCTGTTGAGAATGACAAATCTGCGTCGTAACAAATATGTAGATAAATGCGATAAAAAGTATTTTCATATAGATAAAACGATTTAAAGCAAAGATAATCCCTGAGGGTAAGAAAATCAAATACTAGATGTTAATAAGCTTTGGAATTTTGTTATTTAAGAAATGCTATTCGATAAAATTGACTTTTAGTATTGCGAATATTTTAAATCGGGTCACGATTCAAAATGACAGAATTTTTATGCGATATCGATTATTTTTAATTTCTCTTCAAGAAATTAATTTCAACCCTTGCCATATCCTAAAAAGTCAGATATTTGCATCACATTTATTAACCAAAATATACAATCATGTCCGGAAAGACATTTGCCGAAAAGATTTTCAATGCCCCTGCGGGGAGCATCGTTTTTGCGAAACCTGATATTGTGCTGTCTCACGACAACACCGCCAGTATTGCTGGCACTTTTAAAAAAATGAACGGTGAAAAGGTTGCTTATCCCGACCAGCTTCTCATCGTGCTTGACCACAATGCACCACCTACTACAGCGGGCCTGGCCAATGATTATCAGACCATTCGCAATATTGTGAAAGAACAGGGAATCAAAAAATTTCATGATGTCGGAAAAGGAATTTGCCATCAGCTTATGGCGCTGCATGCCCGCCCGAAGATGATCGTGGTTGGAAGCGACAGTCACAGTTGCACTGCCGGAGCTTTCAATGCTTTTGCTGCCGGAATCGACCGTACTGAAACTGCAGGCCTCTGGAAAGCTGGTGAAACCTGGTTCCGCGTACCAGATTCAGTGAAAATCACGTTGAACGGAAAACTGAACAAAGGCGTCTATGCAAAAGATCTCGCACTATGGATTATTGGTATGATTGGCAGTGCTGGTGCCGATTACATGTCAATTGAATACCATGGCGAAGGAGTGAAAACACTCAGCGTTGCCGACCGCATGGTGTTGGCCAATCTGGCGTCGGAAATGGGCGCAAAAAATGCCGTTTTCCCATCTGACGAAGTGCTTGAAAAATATTTTGGACAGAAATTCGAAGGCCTTTGGGCCGATGCTGATGCCAAATATATTCGCGAAATAAACATCGATCTCGCAACTATATTCCCGGTAGTTTCCGCTCCGCATAATGTCGATAACGTGAAGGCTGTGAGCGAAGTTCAGGGCACTGAGCTTCATCAGGCAGTGATTGGAACCTGCACCAACGGACGCATCGAAGATTTGCGCGAAGCCGCTTCCATCCTCAAAGGCAATAAAGTTCCCGAATTTTTCCAATTACTGATTATTCCGGCTTCGCTTGAGATTTATTCACAAGCTTTGAAAGAAGGTCTGATTGAAATTTTCATGGCCGCCGGCGCCAACATTCTTACTCCTTCCTGCGGTCCTTGCCTGGGAACCGGACAAGGTATTCCTGCCGATGGCTACAATGTTATTTCAACTGCCAACCGCAATTTCCTTGGCCGTATGGGAAACAAAAACGCCAATATTTATCTGGCTTCTCCCGCTACAGTAGCTGCTTCGGCACTGGCCGGGAAAATTACGGATCCGCGCGGAATTCAGGGCAGCGACAAATTTCCGTACAGCATCGAGCAGAGTCCAACCGTATCCATTCCTGAAGGCGAAAACCGCTTATTGAGCAATGTCTGGAACTATACCGATGTGAACAACCTGAACACCGACCAGATGTTTGCCGGAAATCTGACCTACAACATCAAGAGCAGCGAAGGCGACAAGATAATGCCGTATCTTTTTAAAGGATTCGATGAAGCTTTTGCAGAAAAAGTCGGAGCAGGGCAGCTTCTTATGGCTGGCGCCAATTTCGGTTGTGGTAGCTCGCGCGAACACCCGGCTGTAGGTCTCGCTTTTGCCGATGTGAAAGCCGTGATCTGCAAATCGGTCAACCGCATTTTCTACCGCTCGTCCATCAATCAGGGTCTTCCGATTATCGTGTTGCCCGAAGCAGTAGATGCGTACAAAGCCGGTGATAAAGTTGAACTCGATTTCACTGCCGGAAAACTGACGGTTGGCGAAAAAGTCTTTACCTTTAACCCACTGCCCGAAAAGCTGATGAACATCTTCGCCAATAAAGGTCTGGTGAATTTTTACAAGAAAAACTGAGGATATTTTTAAACCTATCTCCTTCAAGCTCGTTGTCATTCTGAGCCCCGCCTGCTTTCACACTGAACCCTGCTTCTGTCACTCTGAGCGGAGTCGAAGAGTCTACAGCAGGGCAAACTCCGTCGAAGAACCAACAACGAGCTTGATGATTTTAGCTGAGTTAATATAGCATCCCGATGCACTACTACGACATCCATACACACAATGAATCGAAGTCTCCATCGGTGACAGGCATACTGAATTTGATTCCGGGGCAAGCCGTTCCGGAATCATTTTTTTCTGTCGGCATTCATCCATGGTTTGCAAAAGACGCATCAATAGCGGATTTGAATGAGTATGTCAACGCTCCGTTTTGCGTAGCCATTGGCGAATGCGGACTGGATGCGGTAAAATCTGCAATATCATTTGATGAGCAGAAAATACTCTTCCGCGCGCATCTGGAGCTGGCCGGGAAATATTCCAAACCTGTTGTATTGCATGTTGTGCAAAGCACGAATGAGCTATTTCATGTCCTAAAAGACTTTCCGGAGCTGGTGTATATCTGGCATGGATTCACAGGAAACGAAGAATTGATTAAACAATTTAGTCAATTCAATATTTACTTTTCATGTGGACCGCGAGGTTTGAAAAAGCCTGAAATCTGGCTCTCAATGCCGGAAGGCAGATTGCTATGTGAAACGGATGATTCGGAAGCTCAGATTGAGCAAGTATATGCAGAACTGGCTGCCATCAGAAATGAATCGGTGGAGCAGCTTGCAAAAATTATTGAAAACAACGTAATCAGAATATTCGGATATGAGCTGGAACGAAAGGACTGAACTGCTTCTTGGTGCTGCGGCTATTGAAAAGCTGAAGAACTCGCATGTGCTTATTGCCGGTCTGGGTGGCGTTGGCGGCATGGTGACCGAAATGCTGGTTCGTGCTGGTATTGGCGAGATAACAGTGGTTGATGCCGACACCATTCACAAATCGAACCGTAACAGGCAGTTGATTGCGCTGACCAGCAATGAAGGACAAAGCAAAGCTGAGGTATGGAAAAACCGGATGCTTGACATCAATCCGGAGCTGCAAATTCATGTGATTGATGAATTCATCCGCGACGAAGCCATTCCAAAATTACTTGAAAACAAATTTGATTTTGTAGTGGATGCCATCGATACTTTAGCACCGAAAGTATTTTTTATCTACCACACCATGCAGCAGGGTTATCCACTTGTATCTAGCCTTGGGAGCGGAAGTAAGCTTGCTCCGGAGCTGATAAAAATATGTGATATTTCTGAGTCGTACAATTGCACGCTCGGATTCTATGTGCGCAAACGACTTCACAAACTCGGCATTCGGAGCGGCTTTGACGTAGTTTTCTCGCCTGAAAAACAAATTGAAAACACTGTTATTCCGGATGACAGCGAAAAAGCCATCAAATCCACCATTGGCACCATTTCGTATATGCCCAATGCTTTCGGAACTTTTCTCGCAAGTGTTGTGATACGGCGGCTGTTGGGGCTGCCAATTTCTAAAAATCCGTAATTGTTACGATATTCCATCGTCCGCCGTCAGTCGGATATGGAATCGTCGTAACTTTTTCAAAAACAACGATTCCATATCCTTCAACTCCTTCGTCGTTTGCGGACGATGGAATATTGTTTTTGAAGAGGTGCTTTGTAGTGGAATATTTAGCCAAGTGAATAAATTCAATAAAGAAACTCAACGCATTGATTACACATTTCAAATATCCGGTTTTTAGTTATGACAGAAATAATCAATCCAAAATATACAATATCTATTCAGCTGCATTATTTCAATTACTGATGGATTGAGGGTTGACTGGATATTATGAAATTACAGAAGTTAAAGCAGCAGACTAACTTAAAAGACGCTATTTGTTTTTTAAAACGTAAAAATCCAAATACAAAATAATCAATATTAAAAATGCTCCTATAACATTCCATATATTTGGATCAAATCTATTCATTAAAAACCTTAATGCAACACAAACAATTATAAGTAATAAAGAAAGAATTCTTAAACCGCGGCTTCTATTTCTCATACTTTTTTTATTATTGCTACTCAGGTTTATTGGGTAATTGCTTAGATTAATTTCACTGAAAAACAGAAATGGATCTATGCCCATTTTCAGACAATGCTAAAGTAGACGATTTTCTTTGATTATTGAGTGTTCCCGTTTTTTTTCGGAGTGTGCGCCGGGTAAAAATCCCGTGAACCGGTTTTCAGCTTATTCTTTAGGCAATCTTATAGTGTCCAATTTAATACCGAAAATCACTGATGTTCACGGTCACCATTTTCCCGGGGCTGGTGTAGCTTTCCAGATGGGTTTTATAAACAACCGTATTATTGTCACTGAAATAAAAATCCCTTCCGGGAAATGACTCCACTTCCTTGGCCAGAAAATAATTCACAGGACAGGATATTTTTTTTGGTGGCAGTGACCCATCAATTGTTATCAGGTGGAGCGTATTCACCAATGGAATATCAGCGCCTTCGACAGGTTTTAAGCTAAGGACGAGCGCCTGGCTTGAATCGGGCGACCATGCAATTCCGCATAATGTGTTTGGTCCATTTTTTACAGTCAGAATTTCCCGTTTTGAGCGGTGAGCAATGTCGTATTCGAAAACGGTGTCAGCATCGCTGTAGTAAAGATAATTGTTGTCGCAAAGTGAAACAAATCGAGGCGTGAACAAGCATTTTTGCACTTCGTGGGGCAGCGATATTTTCATGCCGGCTGTATCGGTAATGATATAATCGGTATAAAATGATGTTGCAACTTTTTCAAGAAAAAACTGCGCTTGGCTCGGATAAACGCAAAGCAACAAAATTATTGAAAGCAGCACTGGTCGCAGTTTTCCGGTTGTCATTGAGTGACTA
The DNA here is from genome assembly GCA_001769275.1 of Bacteroidetes bacterium GWF2_43_63. Classification (NCBI taxonomy): domain Bacteria; kingdom Pseudomonadati; phylum Bacteroidota; species Bacteroidetes bacterium GWF2_43_63. The sequence continues at coordinate 20,866 of MEOQ01000022.1, forward strand.
TATTTCGATTGAGATTTGATGTCGCTGAATTTTTATACAGCAAATATACACCATCCTATTTGATTTAAATTGTTAATTGTGCTTGTTTTGTAAGTCACCTTAGGAAAACGACTTATACAAACTAGAAGGAATTGCCTTCTAGCGCTTTCACGATTTTGGGAAGAACTTCTCCAGCTTTCCCTTTGATGTAAACATCGCGGGGTTCGAAGGCAAACACTTTTTTTTCGGGATTGATTTCAACAATATATGCTCCGTGCCTGCGGGCTTCCTGTGGAATCATGTTGGCCGGCATCACTTCTCCCGAAGTGCCTACAACAATCATCAAATCGCACGATGCAGCAATCTGAAAAGATCGTGCATAAGCTTCGGGGGGTATGCCTTCGCCAAAGAAAACAAAATCCGGTTTAAGAACAGATTTGCACTCAGGGCAATGTGGCGGAATCCGTTCAAGCATTTTTTTGTCGGCCTGATATTTTTTCTGACATTTCTCACAAAGTAAAAATGCGGTTGTTCCATGAAATTCTACGACATCGGTGTTTCCTGCCTGTTGATGAAAATGATCGATATTCTGAGTTATGATTGTTATTTTATTCTTCAACTTTTCAATAGCTGCGAGCGCATGGTGTGCAGCATTGGGCTTTGCCTCATGCATGAAATTGTAAAAAATTTCTTTGATCACTTTCCAGGATTCTTCCGGATAGCGATAGAAATAATCAAGCTCAAGAACTTCAGGGTCATATTTTTTCCACACGCCGTTTTCGCCTCGAAAAGTTGGAATCCCGCTTTCAGCTGATATACCGGCGCCTGTAAATACTGCAGGTTTCTGCGACTCACGAATGAGCCGTGCTGCTTTTGAAATGCCTTCTTCCATGATTCAAAAATAGAATTTAATGATTGAAAAATACTAATCTTCCTTTGGGTTATCCTGGTCACTTTCATCTCTGTTTTTATCAAACTCGGCCAGCAATTCCGATGCGCGCACAAAATCCTGTTCATCTACAAACATTTTTATTCCTCCAATGGCATTGGAAAGAAGCGGGTCAACCATAATGGTGACTTCGTCGCGCATGTTTATATTAATTCCGTTTGATTCAAGAAATGCCTGCAAAGTGTAGTATTCATGCGGCCAGACAAAACTCCGGAGAAAAACCCAATTAATTATTTCGTCCATAACTTTTTTTGTAAATATAAAAAAAATCCGGCGAACCGGATTTCTTTTCAAAATAAAACTACATGTTGCGTCACAACTACTCATCAAACCGCTTGCTCAATGCATTCCAGTCAATCACTTTAATGAAGTCGTCAATATACGCAGCTCTTTTATTCTGGTGTTTCAGATAATAGGCATGTTCCCACACATCGATCGCCAGCAGCGGATTCACGGTGCCTACAGGAACATTCATCAGCGGGTTGTCCTGAATTGGGGTTGTGACAATTTTCAACGTGCCTTTTTCCTGAATCAGCCAAACCCATCCACTGCCAAATACCGACAGCCCGGCATTTTTAAATTCCTCAAGAAATTTTTCCATACTCCCGAATTGTGTGATGATGCGGTTTTTGAGGGCGCCGTCCGGGATTGTACTGCCTCCGGGTGTCATCGATTCCCAGAAGAATTCATGGTTCCAGTAGCCGCCACCGTTGTTGCGCACCGCTGCCGGAAACTCATTCATGCGTGCCATTATCTCAGGCAGCGAAAGCGATTCCAGCGTGCTGTTGCCTTTTATTGCTGCCATGAATTTATCGTAGTAACCTTGATGATGTTTCGAATAATGTATCTCCATTGTCTTTGCATCAATGTAGGGCTCCAGCGCATCGTAGGCGTAGGGCAGGGGCTTGAATACATGCGTCTGAGCATTCAGTCCTGCAAAAATCATCAATGCGAAAATGCTAACTAAAATTCTCATAGCTCAATTATTTAATGATTGTCTGATATCTCTTTTCTACTTCTGCCCAGTTCACTACATCCCAAAATGCTTTGATGTAGTCGGCCCTGCGGTTCTGGTAATGCAGGTAGTATGCGTGTTCCCACACATCGAGTCCCAGCACCGGATAGCCGCGCTTCTCGGCAATGCTCATGAGCGGATTATCCTGGTTCGGGGTTGAACTGATGAAAAGTTTGTTTTCTTCATCGAGCGAAAGCCACGCCCAGCCGCTACCGAAACGCGATATTGCTGCTTTGGCGAATTCGTCGCGGAATTCATCATAGCTTCCAAATGTGCGCACTATGTGATTCAGTAGGTCACCCGAAGGCTTTTCGCCTTTATTGTTTTTTAGCAATTTCCAGAATAATGAATGATTGTAATGACCGCCTCCGTTGTTGCGTACGGCCGGTGCCAGTTTTTCAGTTTTGTCAAATAAATTAAGCAGTGGTTTACTGATCAGCGCATCATCGCCCAGCGCTTTGTTCAGATTATCAACATAGGCCTGGTGGTGCTTCGTGTGATGTATTTCCATGGTCCGGGCATCGATATGTGGCTCCAGTGAAGCGTATTCAAAATCCAGAACGGGGAGGGTATACGGGAAATCAAGACGAAATTCGGGCAATATTTCAAGCTTTTTCATGACTGTTGTTTTTTTGTTATTTAGAATTATTCAAAATTACAACAGAATCCGGCCTGCCCGACAAGGAAATCATGACTCAAAATTGATATTAATCATGCGGATAAAAAAACCTGAACATCAGAAATTCATCATTAACCGTGTTACCCTGGATTTCTTCAAGTTCATAATGGCAGATTGAGAAATTGTTGCATATTCTGAATAGACTTTCACCACAAATGAATTCTAATACATGGTCCACGGATTACACGGATTGCACGGAATAAATTCAAATTCCTCAGCGACCCATTCCCGATTACACTGTTGTCAACAATTATTACTGCGTAATAATCATTGACCGGATTAGTGTGCGTAACCGTCCGTGGAAATGACTTCAGTCGCAGGCTGAAGCCATTTCATCCGTTCAAAATCCAAAGATTTGCTGAGGGTTGTGAAACAGTGAAATCCGTGTAATCAGTGGACAAAAAAATGTACATTTGCTATAAGTATCATACCCATGAAACGTTTTTCATCAGAAGCTATACAGCCAGGCCACGCGAAATACGAGCAATCCGTTTCACGGCAGCAGGTCATTTATAAAAAGAGCGAAGACATCCGGTCCGAATTTTCGCGCGACTACAATCGGATTTTGCATTGCAATGCATTTCGCAGACTCAAACATAAGACGCAGGTTTTTTATGCAACTATGAACGATCATATTTGCACCCGAATTGAACATGTTCATCATGTAGAATCTGTATCAAGAACTATTTGCGACGAGTTGGGCCTGAATCCGGAACTTGCCACAGCCATAGCGCTGGGTCACGATCTCGGTCATGCACCTTTCGGTCATGAAGGAGAGAAAATCATTTCGAAGCTTTCAAAACAATATCTCAATCACACTTTCTGGCACGAAAGAAATAGTCTTCGGGTGGTCGATTGCATCGAAAGTCTGCCGGACCTTGAAGGCAATGTGCAACTGCTGAATCTGACCTATGCTGTTCGCGATGGCATAATTTCGCATTGCGGCGAAGTTGACCAGAACGGTTTGAAACCTAGAATGGAAGCGATTGACCTGAATTCTATCCGCTATCCGAATGAGTATGCGCCTTATACCTGGGAAGGATGTGTTGTGAAAATAGCCGACAAAATTGCTTATTTGGGACGCGACATCGAAGATGCGCTGCGACTTGACATATTGAGCAAAGAGCAGGTGAAAGAGCTCAATACGATTATTCGCAACAAGTACACGTCGGTTACTGAAAGCGTTTTCACAACCTCGCTGATGCACAATTTTATCATTGACCTATGCGAGAACAGTACCGTTCAGGACGGACTAATGCTGGATTCAGCCACATTTAGTTTAATGCGAAATATCAAGGATTTCAATTATCAGTATATTTACAGCCACCCACGCATTAAACGATACAATCGCTACGTAGAGCTGATTCTTACAACGCTTTTCGATTTCATGCTGGAATTGTATGATGGAGAATTTACTGCAACAAACATTGATAATAAATGTGAGCATTATCCTGAATTACGGGATTCATTCGGCGACTGGATAAGGAAATACGCGTCTGCTGACAAATCGGACAGCACTAACATTTTCGCCACATTTGACTTGAATTCCAGAGAGTCATACATCGATTCAGTGCTGACCTATCTTTCGCTCACAACCGATCAATACGCCATGCGCCTGTTTGGAGAAGTGATTCATTTTTGAGATTAAGTTCGAGGTAAGGTCACGCGTCGGGAGACGCGCGCCCAGGTTTAGGTCAAGGTCAAGGACAAGGTTGAGAGGCGAAGCCGTCAAAAAAAGCTGCGGAGCTCGATCCGATGCACCGAAGGTGCTAAATATCTTAGCCATGGACGAAGTCCCGGGAACAATCGGGCGAAGCACCATTGAATTGGTAGGTCACGCGTTAGCGTAAAACGCTGCAGGCGGGAGACGCACGCCCATGTTAGTGGAGATAGATGCGGGAACCCAATATTTTGTTGCGATGTTACAGTCTGGAACTTCGTAGCTTTTTCACTACTCCGCCACTTCTCAAATCAAAAATCTAACGTCATCGATCTTATATCGTTCCTTCACACTTCATCCTTCCTTGTTCCTCTTGATCCGTTAGAATACACGGATTGTTCAGTGTTCGGTCGTTATTTCTGCAGAATCCACAGGCCTTCGTTGCAACTCTCTGTTTTGAGGCCATCCAGCGCTTTGAGGGCTGCGTCTTTGCTGTCAAAGCTTTTGTAAGAAACGCGGTAGGATCCGGTTGAATTTTGTCCAACAATTTCCGCTGATGGATAGCCGCTGTTTCGGAGTTCATCGCGGAATTTCTCAGCATTTTTCAGGAACAGGAAACTTCCGCCGATTACATACCAACGAGGATTGTAGTCAATCAGGACATCGGAATATCTGTAGGATTCAACATTATTAGTAACATTCAAATTTGCTTCTGTCAGATAATGCCCAAGGGTGATTCCATCGCTTACAGAGCCTGCAATACGAAATTCCGTACGGCGATTCAATTGACGTCCGGCATCGGTCTCGTTTGTAGCAATTGGTTGATCGAAACCATAGCCCATATAAGTGAGTCGCTTTGAATCAATACCTGCGGCGACCAGATACTGAACAACGGCCATAGAGCGGTTTTCCGAAAGATTTTTGTTATAGGAGCGGGAACCATAATTATCGGTATGGCCTGATAACTCAATTTTCAGATCGGGCAATGCAAATAAAAGACTTACAAGGCGGTCGAGTTCATTTTTCGATTCAGGTCGCAATGTCGATTTGTCGAAATCGAAGTACACATTTCGCAATACAAAACGGTCTCCCATGCGCTGTCCAACATTGATTCGTTCCAAAATTGTATCAGGCTCAACAAAAACCGCATTCCCAAAATAATAGGGCTTGTAGAATGCCAGTTCGTCGCTGCCAGAATATGGTACATCCAGAAAATCCTGCATTTGCAAACCGCTTGCTGTGGTAACAACAACTTTGTATTTATGACCACTTTTCAGAGACGCACTGAAACTGCCTGTTTCTTTGTCAGATTCCGTCTGTGAATATATTTCATCGGTCACTGCATCGTAAATTATCACTCTTGAAGCAATAGGTTCGTTCATTACAGTGTCCTTTATGAATCCACTTAAAATGGCAATCTGTTCAGCTTCGCTGATAACGAAAACCCTGTAAATGTCAAGATCTCCGTAACAATCGCCAAATTCAGAAGCGTAATAGGCCTGTTTCCCATCGAGTGTAGGAATAAAGAAAACATCATCATTAACGGTGTTAAGCGGATAACCGATATTTCGCGGAAAATTCCAGTCACCGTTTTCAAAAATACTGTAGAAAATATCATATCCTCCCATGCATTCATGGCCTTCGGAGCTGAAATAAAGCGTCTTCCCATCGGAAAGAATCATGGGTGAATCTTCATTATATTCAGAATTTATTCTTGGGCCAAGATTTACAGCGTTGCCCCATTTATTATGACCAATTCTTTTTGACATCCAGATGTCTTTTCCACCGTGGCCGCCCGGGCGATCTGAAACGAAATAGAGCGTCTCTCCGTCTGGGCTTAAGCATGCATGGTTTTCGTAATACTTGGTGTTAATTTCACCGCCCAGTTTTTCAGCAGCAGACCACATCCCGTCTTCAATCTTACTCATGTAAATATTTCCGTCGCCTTTATCATCGCGGTAAATAAACAGGGTCGATCCATCCCACGACATACTGATACTGGCTTCGTGGCCGCTGGTGTTTACACTACCAGGCAAAGACTTCATATCACTGAAAGAGCATTTTTCCTTATCACAGCTTGACATGTAGAGATCTTCGAAATATTTACCTTTCTGGTCCTTCTTCCCACCAGTCGATCCTTCACGTCTTGATGTGAAAATAAAAAAGGTCTGATCGGGTGACATCACGGGTGCGTAGTCGGGATATGCTGAATTAATGACTGGTCCCAGGTTTTCGGTCCGCACCTGAATCGGATTTGCAATCAGATTGCGTGCATTGTATGTGATTGCGATCTGACGATTTACATCCTTGATAAGCTCTGCATCTTCAGGAGTCAGATAATACCGGAACTTGTCAAAATTTTCAAGAGCGAGTTCAAATTTTTCTTCGTAGAAATATGCTTTGCCGAGATAATAATAAGTGAATACCGGAGCCGATTTTTCATTGAAATTTCCGTAGTAATCAGTGGAAATATTCTGAGAGGCCAATTCAAGAAATTTTGATGCTTTATCTTTTTGTTTAAATGACTTGAGATAACATAAGCCGAGGTAAAACTGAATATTCGCGTTGTTGGGAGCCATGCTGTCAAGCTTTTGAAAACAAGGGAGCGCATCCAGATAATTTTCCTGATAAATGTAGCCATCGGCCTGTTCATATAGTTTTTTGAAACTACTATTGAATTGAGCTTGCGACACTTGGATTAATCCGGCAAAAATTAATACAAAGATGATGTATTTCATGATGGGCATGGTATTTTGATTCTAACAAAATTACAGAAAATTATTATCAGGTCAAAGTCATTTGGCACTTATTGTTAACAAAGAAGTGTTAAGTAATTTGAGAAAACTTATCTGATCAGAATCAACCATTGACTGATTGACAGAAAAAAACACTTCAATTTTTCGTATCTTTGTGGGGACAATTCATATTAATCATGAAACTACGTTTTGTATATACGCCCAAACCAAGGCAGTTTTCCTATAAACCGCAATACTTCAATCCGGAAGAAGAAAACAAAAAGCTTTTCATTTCAGACGGAACCGGGAAACTCACCCATGAAGCTTATAGACGCTATCGCAAAGATACTGAGCGTCAGAAACGTAAGCGCAATCAAAGTATTCTGATCTCTGCAGCAATTATTCTGCTACTTTTGTATTTCATTTTCTTTTAATTTTCTATGTCGGATTTCATCAAGCTCTTACCCGAATCGGTTGCCAATCAGATTGCGGCTGGCGAAGTAGTTCAGCGACCTGCTTCTGTTGTGAAGGAATTACTGGAAAACGCAGTGGATTCTGGTGCTACTTCGATCGATCTGGTAGTGAATGATTCCGGAAAATCACTGATTCAGGTAATTGACAATGGCCGCGGGATGAGCGTTGCAGATGCCCGAATGGCCTTTGAGCGTCATGCAACTTCCAAAATAAGTCGCGCCGAAGATTTGTTTGCCATCCGCTCATTCGGATTTCGTGGCGAGGCATTGGCATCCATTGCTTCCGTTGCCAGAGTTGAAATGAAAACGCGTGATGCAGATTCTGATGCCGGACTCAGCATTATTATCGAAGGATCCAAATTCATTTCGCAGGAAATCTGCGCAACGCCACAAGGCACCAATATTCAGGTAAAAGATCTCTTTTTCAATATCCCTGCCCGCAGACAATTTTTGAAAAGCGACAACGCTGAAATGCACCATATCTGGGACGAGTTCCATCGCGTAGCAATTCCCAATCACAATATCCGTTTCAGGATTTTTGAAGGCAGCCGTGTGTTATCGACTCATGAGCCTGCCAATTTGCAGCAACGGATAGTTTCTCTTTTCGGAAAACAATATCAGCAGCGGCTGATGCCGGTTTCGCAGGATACGCAATATGTACGCGTGAGTGGAGTGGTGATTCGTCCGGAATTCAGCAAAAAGACGCGGGGAGAGCAATTTTTATTTGTCAACAACCGCTTCATCCGCAGCAATTATATCAATGCGGCCATTAAAAACGCCTACCAGGGTTTGATTCAAGCCGATGCATTTCCAGGCTATTTTATTTTCATCGAAGTCGATCCGGCTGAAATAGACATCAATATTCATCCGACCAAAACGGAAATTAAATTCCGCGATGAACGCATGGTTGCGACTCTTATCACGAGCACAATCCGTCGTTCGCTGGGGACTGGCAATGCCATGCCTTCCATCGATTTCGAAGTAGAGCAGGGTATTAATTTCGCGATGGGTCCTGATCATGCAGTGAAAATTCCGCAGATAAGAGTAAATCCCGATTTCAATCCATTCAGAAACTCTGTACAGCCCATTGATTACACGAGTGCCGAACGTTCGCGCCTGCACTGGGAGAATGATACAATTCCTTCGCCGGATCCGGAAACAACGACAGCCTTACCAGGAGAATATGTGCCGGAAAATGAGGCTATCAATGGTGAAAACTATATACAGGCCGGACGCAGATATGTTTTAAGCAATGTAAAATCCGGGATGCTGCTGGTCGATCAGTATCAGGCCAGTTTGCGAATCGTTTTTGATCAGTTGCTGAATACAAACAGACATGATTCAAAAAATGCACGCCTGCTCATGTTTCCCGAAACTATTTCGCTCAGCACCGCCGACAGCGAACTGATGGCGGAAATCAGCGATGAGCTTAATGACTGCGGATTTGTCATTTCTCAGCTTGGGCGCGACATGTTTAGTGTCAGCGCTGTGCCTGATGATATTGAACTTAAAGGAATCTCAGTAACACAGCTGCTGGAGGGCGTACTCGAAGATTATAAATCGGCGGGTGCTCTGCGGGCAGATCGCAAAGAAGCTGTCATTTTGTCAATGGCAAGAAAGTTGTCAGTGCGCCCCGGCCAGTTTTTGAGCAGCGATATGATGAAGCTAATGATCTCAAAACTCTTTGCTTCATCAAATCCTGAAATATCTCCGGAAGGAAAAAAGATTTTCACCATTATCCCTGCCGTTGACCTTGCAAAATGGCTGCATTAAAGCAATTGAATAAATGAATGATTACTACCGCCCGGGCGGATTTTCGATGATGCCGCCTGCAGTGAAAAATCTGCTGATATTAAATGTTTTGTTTTTTGCAGCCACCTGGATCCTGCAGTCCAAGGGCATAGATCTCAACCAGATTTTGGGCCTGAGCTGGGTTGAATCTGAATCGTTCAGACCATGGCAGTTCATCACGTATATGTTCATGCATGCCAACCCCATGCATCTTTTCTTCAACATGTTTGCACTGTGGATGTTTGGCTATCTGATCGAAAATTTCTGGGGTCCCAAACGTTTTCTGACTTTCTATTTCATTACCGGAATTGGCGCGGCGCTGGTGCAGCTTGGAATCAACTGGTTTGAATTCAATCAGCTGAAAGAAGTACTCGAAATATATGCTGCCAATCCGAACATTTCGGATTTCAAAGGCATTGTGCAGGATCATTTTGCCACACGTGAAAACGTTGATATGGCCAACGGACTATTGAAACAATGGAGTATGTCGCCTGACAACACATTATTCATCGGTCAGAGTCTGGAGCAGTTGCGGATTATGATGGAGTGGAGAATGTCAATACCTATGGTCGGCGCATCGGGTGCTGTTTTCGGAATTTTGCTTGCTTTCGGTATGATGTTTCCGAACCAGAAGATTTATATTTATTTTCTATTTCCGATAAAAGCTAAGTTCTTTGTGATTATTTACGGAGCTCTGGAATTCTTTTTTGGCATTTCCGGCGCACAGAGCGGCGTTGCTCACTTTGCACACTTAGGTGGAATGTTGTTTGGCTTTCTGCTGATCATGTACTGGCGCAATAAACACAAATTCAAAAGGTAGTTATGTTTAACCAGTATCAGCAGCAGGGTGGCTTTCTCAACCGCTTTTTTAGTTTTATGTTTTCGAAACAAGCTGTTTCGCGTTTGATTCTCATTAATACCTGTGTTTATTTACTTGTATTACTCAATGGGCTGAATGATTTTTTATTCAACATCAAAGATGTTTTTCCGGGCGGCCTTCCAGCATTGGTTTATTACCTGGCGCTTCCGGCCGACCTAATTCAACTTGTAGCCCGCCCCTGGACTGCTTTTACAACCATGTTTCTGCATGCATCATTCTGGCATTTCCTGCTGAATATGATGATGCTTTATTTCAGTGGAGTCATTTTCTTATCGGTGCTGAATCAAAGTAAATTGTGGATTTCGTACATCGCTGGCGGCTTTGCCGGATCGCTGGCGTTTGTGGCCGCCTATAACTTTTTCCCTGCTTTCGAAAACATTTTGCCGATAAGCTATGCCATTGGTGCCAGCGCTGCAGTCATGGCCGTTTTGTTCACCATAGCTGCCTATTCACCGAATATGTCGTTGCGGCTTTTCCTGTTTGGTCAGATTCAGTTGAAATATCTGGCGCTGGTTTTTGTGCTTATCGATGTATTGAGCATCACCGCTGCGAATCCGGGTGGTCATATTGCTCATCTCGGCGGAGCGCTGTTTGGCGTTTTTTACGGATTGATGCTGCGCAAAAAAATCAGCTTTAGTATTTCATCTCTATTCAAACGCAAGCCGCGAATGAAAAAGAAAGTGAACAGCAATTTCCGCCCTGAAACAGATGATGATTACCGCAATCGCAAAGCTGCAGAAAACAAAAGACTGGATGCGATACTTGACAAAATATCCAAAGGCGGATATGAATCACTGACGAAAGAAGAAAAAGATTTCCTTTTTCGGCACGGGAAGAAATGATAAAAAGACCCGGCATTTATATACAAAAGCCTAAGTATATTTAAAGCGAAAATTTATCTTTTCTGCGGAATGTGCCGATCGAGAAACGATTCTGCTGCAGAATTCCAAACCTCCAGATTTTTTGCCCGGTTGACATTGAGTTCTTCGTTGACTTTGTTGTATTCGGCAATGGATGCATTATAGTCTGAAACTGCTTTGTTGTAATTATCAACATCCGTTTGTGTTCGTTTGTTTTTAGGAATCGATTCGAAAGAAACATTCTGTTTTTCGAAATTATCTTTTTTCAGATAGAAATCGAGGATTACTGGAATTTTTTCTTCTCCTTCTTTTTGACAGAATGTCAGATATTTTTTAGAAGCACTTATAAGTGTAAGATCACTTTTGAATGATTTAGTGCTATCAAGCACCGTAAGTCCTTCTTTGGAGAATTGAATCATAGCACTTTTATTTTGTTCAGCAGCATTGATATCCCCAGTATTAATGGCTTGCATCATGTTGAATTCCTGAATATAGGCCTTGAAGAAAATCAGATAAACAACATTGTAGTAATCGAAAACAGGACCTGATTTTTCAAGTTTCTGATCAAGTTTTGATTGTTCATCAATCAGTGTGATTCCGAATTCAGTGGCGAATTTTTGCTGTGCAGCAGCGACCATTTCGGCTGCTTCGTCCAATTTGTTGTTTGCGGCTTCTTTTACCATGAGGTAAGCTTCCATTGCATCGTACGATTTTTCGGCGATTTCTTCCATGTCGACGATTTTTGCAAAATCTTCTTTTAGTACGGTCGTGCAGATATCGAGATACGAACTCACCGAGTCACGGTATTCGGTATTATCGTCCCAGTCTCTCATATTCTTAACTTTCTTCTCCGCCGCTTCCGTCGTCGAAATAAGTTCCTGTCGTTTCGACTCCACTTTGCGTGCTCCTTTTCCATGGGCCAATGCAGCCATGTAGTTCCACAGATCTTTTTTTATCCGGGTATGCTCGTTGTTGATAAACTGCATGTATTCTCCGGCATTATTAAAACCCTGTGACATGGCTGGAATGCAGCCAAGGACCATTAAAACTGAAATAAGTAAAATTTTCTTCATAGCGATTTATTTTGCAGGTTTGATAATTCCAATAAAGTCGTTCATGATATTAACAGCTTCCTGAATCTCATAATCCCGTTGTATCTTCTTTATTGCTGCATCATTGAGCAATCTGAAATACTCGTCGGATATGGATAGCTCTATATCATAGCCATGATTAAGCACGTCAAAAGTACAACTGAAATTTTCAGTCATTTTTTTTAGCTCATCACTATTACGAATAATTTTTTGCCAGTGGGTTTTGAATGAATTCATATCAAAAAGCATGAATTCCGGATCACTGAAAGATAATACTGTGTCTGAAAGATTTGTAAGACGTTTGTAAAACTCACTTTCAATCATCCTCGCGGAAAGAAGCTTATTCAGCGAATCGACCGGGATAATTGGAAGAGGAGTATAATAGGCTTTTTTAGGAAGGAGCCCATTGTTAAGAGAATATGGAGAACTGCTCTCTGTCTCGATTTGAGTATGAAAAAAATCAGGAAGGGCCAGATCTGGCACGACCCCCGTTTTCTGGTGACTGCTGCCGTCGATGCGATAAAGCTTCAAGCTGGTTATTTTTACAAATCCGCTTGCTTTCTTAATAAGATCCAGATTTGACAAATCGGGAAGTAACGTTGTATCGCATGGTAATACTATTTGTCCGGTTGATTTTCCGTATGTTGTCTGACCAACAATGAGCGCGCGGTTGTAATCCTGCATTGCCGCTGCAATTATTTCAGAAGCAGAGGCGCTGCCGGAATTCACAAGCAACATCAATGGGCCATCCCATGCAATTCCACGATTCATGTCTTTTAATACTATCGGCTTTGCCGATCTGTCATTAAACATGCATATAGGACCAGCATCGATAAAAATACCTGCCAGATCAAGTGCTTCCTGAATCGATCCACCCCCATTAAAGCGTAAATCAAGAATGACCCCTTCAATATTCTCTTTTTTTAGTTTCAGAATTTCCCGGGCGACATCATTGGCACAGCCAGGCTTGTTTTCTTCGATGTCGTTGTAGAATGCCGGAAGAATGATATAGCCGAATGTGTGCTCATCTCTGATTACGTAGCTGCGGACAATATCTCCGGTCTGACGCATTTTTTCTTTATGAAGCGTTACTTCTACTACCTGCCCGTCCGCTTTTTCAATTTCAAATACAAATGATTTATCGATGCATTTTTCAAAATAAAACTCAATTTCATCAAGCGACATCATGGTGAAATCATTTTTTTCAGCATCCTGCCAGCGTCCGCTGAGCAATACATCGCCTTTGTTAATCATTCCTGAACGCCAGGCTGGTCCACCAGGTAACAGCTTTCCAACTTTGATGTCTCCGCTCAGATTTGTTTCAAGTTCAATTCCGAACGTATATCCGGAAGCGGAAACTTCGGCTTGAAACCATTTGTTTAGTTCCAAGTTGAAATAACTTGTATGCGGATCAAAGCACGTTGTAATGATATTAAAAAGAACGACTTTCATAAACTCCGCATAGCCCATGGGTTGATCGATGAAGTGCCTCAGTGAGCGATGTTCCCTCAGAACAATTCGTGTGAGTTCTTTTTCGCTGATGGCATCAAGTTCCGATTCATTCATGCTGAATACAGCATCAGTAGCCGAATCCTTTGCGAAAAGCTGGTTCAGCACTGCATATTTGAGATAACGGGTCCACTTTTTCTGCAATCTTGTTGAATCTGAAGCAAATTCCGGAATTTTCCCGTCATTAAAGAAAATAGTATCTTTCATCCACAAATTCAGCGACATCCCGGCTGACCGGTCCAGAAAACGCTCAGATCTGATTACTCCGTTTTGATATATTGTAGTGAAACTATCAAAAAAGCCAGAGGATCCATTTTTCATTTCATCATCGAGCCTGTTGCGATAACGTTTTAATGAATCATACTCTTCTTTTAAAAAAACAAGTCCCATCGGGTCGCACATTTCAATCAACTCATCAAAAACATTTGCCGAAAGACTATCGTCAGTTTTCCGTGGTGCAACATGATGCAATTCCAGCATCACCGAAAGCTGCCTTATATCGCTCCCGAAGCTGTTTCGCTGTTGGCCTCTGATCTCATTTGGACCCAATGCAATCAGCATTGCCAAAACCCAGATTGAATATGATATTTTATGCATTCTACAATAAACAAAGTGCAAATATATTAAACATAATATTTAAAAAGCATTCTTTTTGAATCCCACGATGGTTTTTTTATTCAGTTTGGAAATACTTCTATTTGGTACCCGAAATTCGGGAAATTCCTCTATTTTTGTACAAAACAATTTATCATCATGGGAAAAGTACTTATTATCGGCGCAGGTGGCGTCGGAACCGTAGTGGCAAACAAATGCGCACAGTTGCCTGAAGTATTCAGCGAAATCATGCTGGCCAGCCGTACGAAATCGAAATGCGATGCCATCGCTGCTAAAATTGGCGGAAACCGCATCCAGACTGCAGCTGTTGATGCTGATAATGTGGAAGAACTTACAAAATTGCTCAAAGAATATAAGCCGCAACTCGTGATTAATGTTGCACTCCCATATCAGGATTTGCACATCATGGACGCTTGTCTGAATGCCGGTGTGAACTATCTCGACACTGCCAATTACGAACCCATCGACGAAGCGAAATTCGAATACAGCTGGCAGTGGGCTTATCAGGATCGCTTTAAAGCAGCCGGCTTAACTGCCATTCTCGGTTGCGGATTCGATCCGGGTGTAACAAGCATTTACACTGCATATGCGAAGAAACATTACTTCGATGAAATGCATTATCTCGACATCGTCGATTGCAATGCCGGTGATCATGGAAAATATTTTGCAACGAATTTCAATCCTGAAATCAACATTCGCGAAATCACGCAGGATGGCCAGTATTGGGAGAATGGAAATTGGATCGAAACCAAACCGCTCGAAATTCACAAGCCGATCGAATACCCGAATATCGGACCGCGCGAATCGTATGTGATGCATCACGAAGAACTGGAATCGCTGGTGAAAAATTATCCCCATTTCAAACGTGCCCGTTTCTGGATGACCTTTGGTCAGCGCTACATCACTGCGCTTGAGGTGTTGCAGGAAGTTGGTCTGACTTCAATCAAACCCATCAAATATCAGGGAATTGATATTGTTCCGTTGCAATTTCTTAAAGCATTGCTGCCCGATCCGGGAAGTCTTGGCGTGAACTATAAAGGCGAAACCAGCATCGGATGTCAGATTCGAGGAATTAAAGACGGAAAAGAACGAACCTATTACGTTTGGAACAATTGCAGCCACGAACAGGCATACAAGGAAACCGGAGCGCAGGGTGTTAGCTACACAACCGGAGTCCCGGCTATGATTGGTGCAAAAATGTTTTTAGAAGGAAAATGGACTGGTGCAGGAGTGTTTAATGTTGAAGAATTTGATCCGGATCCGTTCATGGCTGACTTGAATAAATATGGTCTTCCATGGCAGGAAGAGATTGATAAGCCGTTGCCGGTAGAGAAATAATTGTCACTCTGAGCGGAGTCGAAGAGCGACAATTATTGATAAAACGCTGTTGAGTCCTTCGACTCCGCTTAGGATGACAACAGCGTTTTATTTTTCAAATTAATAATTATTCAGATGCATTCAAACATTCCAAGTCCTTGCTTCGTCCTCGAAGAGTCCAAACTCCTCGCAAACCTGCAATTGATGCAGAAAGTCAGAAATGAAGCGGGTATCGATATTCTGGTTGCGCTTAAAGGAATGTCGTTCTGGCATTATTTCCCGTTGATGAAGCAATATCTCAGCGGCGCATGCGCCAGTTCGGTGAATGAAGCTAGATTAATTTTCGAGGAGATGGGCGTTAAATCGCACACCTACGCTCCGGCATACGAGGAAAATGATTTTGAACAATTGCTGCAACTGAGCCAGACCATTACTTTCAATTCACTCAACCAGTGGAAAAAATACAAAAGCAAAATGCTGCAACATCCCGAAATTCATGCGGGACTGCGCATCAACCCTGGTTATTCGGAAATTGAAACCGATATTTACAATCCGGCGGTACCGGGCTCACGCCTTGGAATTCCGCTTGAGCAGCTGCCTGCAGAGTTGCCCGAAGGAATTTCAGGATTGCATTTTCATGTAATGTGTGAACAGGATTCCTATGTACTGGAGCGGGTTCTGAAAGTTGTTGAAGAAAAATTCGGACATCTTCTGAAACAGGCGCAGTGGCTTAATATGGGCGGTGGACATCACATCACACGCGCCGATTATCAGCCGGAGCACCTGATAGCGTTGCTGAAAGATTTTAAATCGCGCTATCCGAATCTGCAAATCATTCTCGAGCCCGGCGAAGCCGTTGGCTGGCGCACCGGATTTTTGCTTGCAACCGTGCTCGACGTAGTTGAGAGCGGCGGAATAAAAACAGCCATACTAGATGTTTCTTTCAGCGCCCACATGCCCGATACGCTCGAAATGCCCTACAAACCTATCATTTCAGGGGCAGGGGAGTCAGATGAATTTCCTTTTAAATATCGAATGGGGGGCTCCACCTGCCTTGCCGGTGATTTCTATGGTGACTACAGTTTCCCCTATGAGCTGAAACCCGGCGACAGGATTGAGTTTGAAGATATGATTCATTATACAATGGTCAAGACAACTTTATTCAACGGCGTTCGCCATCCGCATATCGGAAAGATTGATCGTGAAGAAAAATTCACTTTGCTGCGGTCGGTTGGGTATGAGGAGTATAAGAATCGACTTTCGTAATTCGCGTTACAATCGTTACACGTTACAGTCGTTACAATGTTGACGGGCTGCCAAGGTCAAGGTATGGTCAAGAGCCAGAGGCGTCAAAGAAAGCTACGCAGTACCATCCGATGCGCCAACGGCGCTAAATATAAATAGCCTTGGGCTGAATGCCCCAGGGACAAGAAGACGCGAAGCACCTTTGAAGTGGGAAGTCCATAAAGTAGAAAGTTCATAAAGGCAACGTTTAGGCATGCCTTATGCCGTATGCTTGCCGCGTGCCCAGGAAAACCAGGTTCCAAGCAGCAACAGAAAAAAGAAAATTCCAAACACGTATTGCATCACATCGACCAGCAGGAGCGCGTTTGCAGGGCTCACTCTATGAGCACCAATAATCCAGCTGATGAATAATGCAGCCATTCCCATACTGATCATTTGTCCCGAAATTCGCATGGTGCTTAGCGTTGCCGAAGCCGTCCCGAATTGCGGTGGTTCGACTGAGTTCATGACCGAATGTGTGTTTGGCGTTGAGAAAAATCCAAAACCAAGTCCGAGTATCGCCAATGCTGCATAGAAGAATTCATGCGGTGTTTCAGCAGTTGCAAACACAAGCATTCCAACGCCGATGGCTGACAGCAACATGCCCAATGATGCAAGAATGCGGGAATCATAGGTGTCGCTCATGCGCCCGCTGATGGTTGCGGAAATGGCCATCACAACCGGTTGAATCATAAGAATGGCTCCTGTAGCAGCAGGACTAAGGCCGCGGGTATATTGAAAATACAAACTCAACAGAAATCCAACAGCAAAAGTGGCTGCATAATTTATCAGGGCTGCCAGATTGCTGAAGGCGTAACGCCTGCTCGAAGCGAAAAACTTTACATCGAAAACCGGATGAAGCAGGCGATATTCATAGATAATAAATGCGAGGATACCGATAGCGCCGACAGCTGTCATAATCTGTGCTTCGGGATGTATGATATTTGCAAAACCATACATCAGTAAGCTCATGAAAACGATATAAATTATGGAGCCGATCCAGTCGAAGGGCGTATTGCGACCTGTTTTCCAGTCTTCGCCCGAATAAAACAACAGCAATCCAACGACAAGTGCAGAGTTGATAATGCTGACATAAAACAAGGATTGCCAGTTCAGAAATTCAATAAGAAATCCGCCCAGGACCGGGGCTGCAGAAAGACCGATGTAAACAGCGGTAACATTATACCCCAGAAATTTCCCACGACTTTCCTTCGGAAAAGCGGATGTAATAATGGCTGTACCGGTTACGAAAAGCATGGATGAACCAATGCCTTGTATAAACCGCATCGAGAGGAAAAAGTAAGTTTCATGAGCAAAGATGCAGGCTGCAGATGTCAGCAACACAATATAATTGCCAGCTAAAAACACTTTGCGTCGTCCGATGCGGTCTGCCATTTTTCCGAGCGGGATGCAGAAAGCGGCTGAAGCCAGCAAAAAAGACATATTGACCCAACTAAGTTCAGCAGCGTTCATACCGAGATCGCGGCTGAGCTGTGGCAGAGCGACATTCATAGCTGCAGAAAGAAAGGGACTCAGCACACTGCTGGTAATGATGGCAACGAGAAGCAGGCGTTGATTGGACATGTGCAAAAGTAATAAAAAAAGGTCGCCTGTTTTGCAGACGACCTTTTTCTGATGCTATGAGTGACTTATTTCACTTTCTTGGCGAGATCTGTACCAGCTTTGAAGCGAACAACATTCTTAGCAGCGATTTTAATGGTTTTACCGGTGCGTGGGTTTTTACCGTTGCGGGCAGCCATTTTCTTCACTTTGAATGTTCCGAAACCAACGAGTACAACGTTGTTTTTCTTTTTCAGAGAGCCTTTAACAACTTTCAAAAAAGCTTCGATGGCTTTCTTTGAATCAACTTTCGTCAATTTTGCTTCTGCTGCAATAGCATCAACTAATTCTGCTTTGTTCATTTTAATTGGGTTTTAAATGATTAACAGTGCAAATATAGCACTATTATTCACATAGGCAATGTTAAATGTTTGAGAAATGTGATGGACACACAAATGTAGAAAACTGTATATGTCTATAATACCTCTATTAGCAGCTTCGATGTTTTCCAATGTTTGTAATTCGTTACTCCGTTTATCGTATAGGGGAGTACTATATTTATTAGATATTTTCGGGTTTTAAAAAATGGCTAAACATTGCAAATGTCGCTTCAGATGCGGATTTCCAGAGATTTGTTGAAATTTTAAAAGAGAGTATTAAATTTACTACAGACCGCTGGTGTCGCTGAAATCTGAATGATTTTCGGATATGTATATTTTGTTATTGCCTGAAAAAATATTTTGACACAAGAAATATTTTTCGGCTTGAGTTACATTTATTCAATATGGCTTAAAACGCATTTTTATTTGATTCAGGGTATTTTCTCCCCTCAGGTTACACTTGCATTTGATTAAAACACCATAGTCTATTAAATCGAATGGATTATGAAATAAAAAAAAGACCGATCCAGAAGGAACGGCCTTTTCATCAGTCTAGCGAGTTAATTACTTAACGCTGGTAGCTAAAGCTGCACCTGCTTTGAATTTAACGACTTTCTTAGCAGCGATTTTGATTTTCTTTCCAGTGCGTGGGTTAACGCCTTCACGAGCGCTTCTCTTAGCAACTGAGAATGAACCGAATCCTACGAGTGAAATTCTGTCGCCTTTTTTCAGAGCTTTTCCAGTAACTGTCATGAAAGCATCGAGAGCTTTTTTTGAATCAGCTTTTGTCATTTTGCTTGCAGCTGCAATTGCGTCAATTAATTCTGCTTTGTTCATTTTTCTTGGGTTTTGGTTAATAATGTAGTTTTGAACTGTGCAAATATAAGTCGTAAAAACGATTTGTCAAGACTTTTTCTCCAAAAACCGCATTTTTGTTGATAAAATTGCAATTTGGTTAATAACTCCTCGATAAATTCAAGTGTTTTTATAGACAAACAGGCGCTTTATTCTATTATTTCAAAAAAGCACCATCCAAAAGACCAGCGTAACCTCTTAAAAACTCGGCAGTTGACATACTACTACGTCCGGATAGTTGGAGTTTATTCACTTGCAGCTTTCCCAGTCCGCAAACAACATGGATATATGTTTTGCCATCAGTAATTATTGCTCCGGTTGACTGAGAGCCACTTTCAGTCGTATCCGGACAGCTGTCCGACACCTTCAGAAGTTGCTCATTTCCATCCTTGTCAACCAGTATCGTCCAGGCACCGGGAAAAGGCGACAGGCCTCGTATTTTATTAAATATGTCTTTTGAATTCTGACTCCAGTCGATTCGCGTATTCTCTTTGTTTAATTTCGGAGCCGGTTTATTTTCATAGGGGAGAGTGCCCTGTGAAATCGCTTTTATTGAGCCAGATTCGATGATGTCCAGTGTGTTTAAAATAACGGCTTTTCCCATCTCTTTCAGCCGGTCATGCAGTGTTCCAAAATTGTCAGTTTCTGATATTTCTGTAGTTTCCTGCATGATTATATCGCCTGTATCAATCGATTCGTTGATAAAAAAGGTCGATAGGCCAGTCTGAGTCTCTCCGTTGATAATTGCCCAATTAATGGGAGCTGCTCCGCGGTATTGAGGCAGCAATGAGGCATGCAGATTAATGGTGCCTTTCGACGGAATGCGCCAGACCGACTCCGGCAGCATGCGAAATGCAATAACAACAATCACATCGGGTTTTATACCATTTAATATACTAAGGAACGCCGATTCTTTCAGATTGACAGGTTGAAGCAGCGGTAAATCATGCATCTCTGCAAACTTTTTCACTTCCGATGAAGAAAGCTTCCGGCCACGCCCTGCGGGTTTATCCGGTGCCGTTACTATAGCCGCTATTTCGTGCCCTGCTTTAAAAATAGCTTCAAGCGGACCGACCGCGAAATCGGGTGTCCCCATGTAAACGATTTTCATCATAAAAGGAAATGTTTTATCGAAGGAGTTTTTTTTGCGAAACCATCAATATGGCTGTTGCAGCAGCTTCTATACCTTTATTCCCATGCTTGCCTCCTGCCCGGGCCAGTGCCTGCTCCATGTTGTTTGTTGTCAGAACACCGAATATGACCGGCATGGCGTGATTGATTCCAATCTGTGCTATTCCGGTAGCTACTGCCTGACTGATAAAGTCAAAGTGCCTTGTCTCACCCTGAATCACACATCCAAGGCAAATGATAGCGTCGAAGCTGTTTTTACGGGCCATCCATTCGGCAGCCACACACAATTCGAAACTGCCCGGTACATGTATTGTCTGAATGTTTGCTTCTTCTGCTCCGCATTGCAGCAGCAATCCATTGGCGCCGCCGAGCAGAGCATCGGTTACATCATTGTTCCAGTCTGAAACGACAATAGCAAACCGCATTTTTTTTGCCGATGGCAAAGTAGTGCTGACATCGGACAGATTCTTCTTTTTAACCGCCATGTTATTGAGCAGAATTCTTCATTGCCGTAGCGCGGGCAATGTATTTATTTATCTCGCTGCCTTCGAAAGATTTTTTATACTCGGTTTTAATTTTCTCGTAAAGTTCAATGGCTTTGCCCCAATCGCCCATTCCTTCATAAACCCAGGCTGCACGCATCAGGTACATGGGCGAAGTGAATGAATTTTCTGATTGTTCAGAAGCTTCCAGATAGTATTCGAGTGCTTCTTCCTGATTGCCAAGTTCCATATAGGCATCGCCAATACAGCCGGTTGCCATTGGCCCGATGATATCATCGTCACCATCGAATTTCTCAAGTTCTTCAATGGCATCTTCAAACAATCCCTGTTTGAGATAAATCATACCAACATAATAGTGTGCAAGATTTCCGGATGGAGTACCACCGAAATTATCTATAATCTCAAGAAATCCAGGATGATTTTCATCGCCGTTCAGGGCGAGAGTGAGTGAGTCCATTTCATAATACATCTGAGCCATGTACATTTCATTTTCAGCTTTGGTCACTTTCGGGCCGTGGATGAAATTGTTGTATCCCCAGATTCCAAGAACAACAAGTGCAATACCTGCAATCACATAAGTGATGATATTCTTGTTCTTTTCGATGAATTGCTCTGCCTTTGAAAGGGATGATCCGATGTTTTCGAGTCTCTCGTCACCTGAAGGTGTTGTTTGCTTGGCCATAATCTTTATTTCAATGTTCGGGGTGCAAAATTAATCGTTTTTTTCAAACAACAGTCATTTTGAAACAGTTGCTGAATTATTGCGCTGCCAGATTTGTTCTTATTCTGTCAGATTCTTGTTTTCTGTTTCATTTTCCGGGCTTTTCGACGAAATGGTAGAAGTGATTGTCAACTCTTCATTTTCGTTGAAATAATCCATAACTATCTCTGTAGGACCAGAAAAATTATGCCTGATGAGCTCTTCGGCCAGCGAATCTTCAATGAATTTCTGAATAGCTCGTTTCAATGGACGGGCTCCGTAGTTGGGATCCCAGCCTTTTTCCACAATGAAATCACGGGCTTCATCGGTCAGCTTAAGCGTAATGCCTTTTTCGTTTAGACGCTTGAATACACCTGCGAGCTCAATATCAATGATCTTGTGAATTTCACCTCGTTCAAGATTATTGAAGATGACAACATCGTCGATTCGGTTTAGAAATTCAGGGGCAAATGCTTTTTTCAGCGCATTTTCAAGAACACTTTTGGCATAGCCTGCTTTGGTTGACTCTTTTGAGCTGGTCGCAAATCCAACACCCGACCCAAAATCTTTCAGCTGGCGCGTCCCGATATTCGAGGTCATGATAATGATCGTATTTTTAAAATCGACTTTACGACCAAGACTGTCGGTGAGCTGGCCATCATCCAAAACCTGCAACAGCAAATGGAATACATCGGGGTGAGCTTTCTCAATTTCATCGAGCAACACCACGCTGAATGGCTTGCGGCGCACTTTTTCGGTAAGCTGACCGCCTTCTTCGTACCCAACATATCCCGGAGGAGCTCCAATCAGGCGCGATACAGCGAATTTTTCCATATATTCGCTCATGTCAATGCGAATCAATGCATCGTCAGTATCAAAAAGATATTTCGAAAGAACTTTGGCCAGATATGTTTTACCAACACCGGTAGGACCAAGAAAAATAAAACTACCGATGGGGCGGCTTGGATCCTTGAGTCCGACACGGTTACGCCTGATGCTTTTTGCAATTTTCTTGATCGCTTCATCCTGACCAATGACTCTCCCGGCAAGCTCTGTCTCTATTTTCAGCAGGCGGTCACTTTCATTTTGGGCCACTCTGGTAACAGGGACACCCGTCATCATGGCTACAACTTCAGCTACATCCTCGTCAGTCACGATTTCGCGGTGTTTGTCTGCTTCTTCATCCCAGCGCAGGCGCGCTTTTTCAAGTTTTTCCAGCAGATTTTTTTCAAGGTCCCGATGTTTGGCGGCCTCTTCGTATTTCTGCATTTTTATGGCCGACGTCTTATTGTTCCGGGCTTCATCTATCTGTTTTTCCAGTTCAAGAATTTCCTCAGGAACATTGAGATGCTTCAGATGGACGCGTGATCCGGCCTCATCCAATGCGTCTATTGATTTATCAGGCAATGCGCGGTCGCTGATATAGCGTTCAGTCAGATGCACACAGGCATCGATGGCCTCGTCGGTGTAGCGCACCAGATGATGATCTTCGTAGCGTTCCTTGATGTTCTGAAGAATAATTCTGGTCTCGTCAATCGTTGTTGCATCCACCAGAATTTTCTGGAAGCGACGTTCCAGCGCGCCATCTTTTTCAATGTAGTTGCGGTATTCATCCAGGGTTGTGGCACCGATGCATTGAATTTCACCGCGAGCGAGCGCTGGTTTGAACATATTTGAAGCATCCAGCGAACCACTGGCGCCGCCGGCACCCACAATAGTATGAATTTCGTCAATAAAAAGAATTACATCGCGGTTTTTTTCAAGCTCATTAAGTAAAGCTTTCATGCGCTCTTCGAATTGTCCTCGGTATTTTGTACCAGCTACGAGCGATGCGATATCGAGCATTACAACCCGTTTATTGTGAAGTGTGCGGGGTACTTTCCTTGCCGCGATGCGTAGTGCCAGACCTTCAGCAATGGCAGATTTACCAACGCCGGGTTCTCCAATCAGCACCGGATTATTTTTCTTCCGACGACTCAGGATCTGGGCTATTCGTTCGAGTTCTTTGTCGCGGCCTACAATCGGATCCAGACGTCCTTCTTCGGCAGCTTTGGTCAGATCGCGGCCAAAATTATCCAGCACCGGGGTTTTTGATTTCGATTCGGAACCAGCACCAGCTTTTTTCGAAGAGCTACCGAAACTGCTGCGTTCATCAGCATCGTCATCATCCGACGGAAGCTCATCTTTGATTCTTTCTGAATAATTAGTGTCGTTTCCGGTGATGCTTCTGAGTTCGCTCAGCATTATTTCGTAAGTAGCGCCAGTGCGGCCGAGCAGGGTAGAAACATAATTTTTATTTTCCTTCAGAATGGCAAGCAACAGATGTTCTGTTTCAATCAGTTCGCTTTTCAGATCGCGGGCCACCAGATAAGTGAGTTTCAGAATTTGTTCAACCTGCCTAACCAAAGGAATATCAGCCTCCGGCATGATAGCGGGGCCATCGGTCTGATTGGCAGCCTTTTCAATTGATTTTCGAATTTCACCAAGGTTTACCCCTGCGTTGCGCAGCAAAAGAATAGCCATGCCATCTCCTTCGCGCAGCATTCCAAGGAATAAGTGTTCAACTCCTACATAAGGACTGTTGAGACGCAGGGCTTCCTCTTTGCTGAATCCCAATACATCCATGACACGTTGTGAAAATTTAGCTTCCATATCTGAGTTCCGGTATTAATCACAAAATTACGAATACAGGCCCAAAGATATTGTTATTCTTTCATGTGAAAAATGATATATATCGGTTTTTTTAAACAACAGACTGTTATTAAATGCAATTCAAGAGAACAATTTATTAATCAAACAATTGAGTAGGGATGTAGGTATTTATCAATAATTGTGGAAAACTATTTTCGTTCGTTCAGTAATTTTTCGTAATTTCGCGTGCTATTAAAATGCATCGACAATATTGTCAAAATAGTTGATAAAGAGAAATTTACATGAGCGAATTTGAGAACACAGGAGAAAGAATTGTCAAGGTCAATATAGAAGACCAGATGAAGTCGGCCTACATTGACTACTCAATGTCGGTTATTGTATCCAGAGCGCTGCCTGATGTCAGAGACGGAATGAAACCTGTTCACCGCCGCGTATTGTTCGGAATGCACGAACTTGGCGTGTTTTCAAATCGCCCAACCAAGAAATCCGCCCGTATTGTCGGGGAAGTGCTTGGTAAATATCACCCACATGGTGACACATCTGTCTATGATGCGATGGTTCGAATGGCACAGGAATGGTCGCTCCGCTATCCGCTGGTTGAAGGTCAGGGAAACTTTGGCTCTATCGACGGTGACAGCGCTGCTGCCATGCGATATACCGAAGCTCGTTTGCGTAAAATTGCTGAAGAAATTCTGGCTGATATCGACAAGGAAACTGTTGACATGCAGCTCAATTTCGACGATTCACTCGAAGAGCCGACAGTTTTGCCGGCCAAAGTCCCAAATCTCTTACTCAATGGCGCCAGCGGTATTGCTGTAGGTATGGCCACCAACATGGCTCCGCATAACCTTAAGGAAGTTGTTGACGGTATTGTGGCTTATATTGATGATAACGAAATTACCATCGAAGGCCTGATGAAATACATCAAAGCACCTGATTTCCCAACCGGTGGTATTATTTACGGTTACGACGGTGTAAAAGAAGCTTATGAAACTGGTCGCGGTCGTGTTGTAATGCGCGGTGAAGCTAACGTTGAAGTCAATGAGAAGCACACTCAAATCATTATAAAGTCAATTCCTTATCAGGTTAATAAGTCTGAACTTCTTAAGAAATTTGCAGATCTCGTTAATGAAAAAATTATTGATGGCGTTACTGATTTGCGCGACGAATCGGACCGTGACGGAATGCGGATTGTACTTGATCTGCGCCGCGACGCTGTTCCAAATGTCATTATAAATCAACTTTATCAGCATTCGCCTTTTCAAAGTGCGTTTAATGTAAACAACATTGCGCTTGTTCATGGACGCCCGATGATGCTGAATCTAAAGGATCTGATTCGTCATTTTGTCGACCATCGTCATGTAGTAGTTGTCCGCAGAACTCAATTTGAATTGCGCGAAGCTGAAAAACGCGCTCACATTCTTGAGGGATTACTGATTGCGCTGGATAATATTGACGAAGTTGTTGATATTCTCCGGTCAAGTAAATCTGTTGATCAGGCGCGCGAACGCTTGATGGAGCGTTTTTCCCTGTCCGATATTCAATCAAGGGCTATTGTCGACATGCGTCTCCGGTCTCTTATTGGACTTGAGCGGGATAAACTCAGAGCTGAGTATGATGAGCTGATGCAGCGCATTGAGTATTTCAAAAAAATACTTGATGATCTATCATTGCGCATGCAGATTATTAAAGATGAATTGCTTGAGATAAAGGAAAAATTCGGCGATGAACCCCGCACTGACATTGTTTATCAGGGCAAAAACTTCCGGATCGAAGATACAATTGCCAACGACAGCGTTGTAATCACAATTAGCCGCATGGGCTATATCAAGCGCACGCTGCTTTCGGAATACCGCACTCAGAACCGCGGTGGAAAAGGGTTTAAAGCAAGCAATGTCCGTGAAGAAGATATTCTTGAGAATCTGTACATCGCATCGAATCATGATTATCTGCTGGTGTTTACCAAAAAAGGAAAAGTTTTCTGGATCAGGGTTTATGAAATACCTGAAGGAGCCCGAGCAAGCAAAGGCCGTCCGATTCAGAATCTTCTGTCCATTGAAAACGATGATAAAATTCAAACCGTTATCAATGTTGCTGATCTTACCAATACGGAATATGTTGAAAACAATTTCATTATTCTCTGTACTGAGCATGGAGTTATAAAGAAAACCAGCCTCGAGGCATACAGCCGCCCGCGTCAGAATGGTATCAACGCTATTGGCATCCGCGAAGGCGATACACTTATCCAGGCCAGTCTCACCAACGGAAAGAACGAAGTTCTGATTGCATTACGTTCAGGCAGGGCCATTCGTTTTCCGGAAGAAAAAGTTCGTCCGATGGGACGTAATGCCAGTGGTGTGCGTGGCGTAACACTCGCCGGTGCCGATGACCGGGTTGTTGGCATGGTTTGCATCGAAGACAAGTTGGATCAGATTCTCGTGGTTTCTGAAAAAGGCTTTGGTAAGCGCTCCGATATTGAGGATTATCGCGTCACCAACCGTGGCGGTAAAGGGGTTAAGACCATCAATGTTACCGAAAAAACCGGTAAACTTGTAGCAGCCATGTCGGTAAAAGACGGCGATGAACTTATGATCATTAATGTAAGCGGTATTGCCATTCGCATGTCGGTAAGTGATCTCCGCGTAGTGGGCCGTGCTACTCAGGGTGTCAAACTGATCAATCTGTCGGGCAAAGACAGCATTGCTTCAGTTGCCAAGATTGCATCCGATTTTGTGGAAATTGAAGAAATAGTGGAAGAAAACGTGGAAGAAAACGAACAGAATCCCACCGAAAACGAATCTGCAGAACCCACCGACGAAGTCAAGGAGTAAATTCCCGGCAAAGTCTTTGATAAACCGACCGAAATCGTAAATTTGTGAACTTTTAAAACAAACCAATATCATGAAAAAGTTAGCATTGTTTGTTGTTGCTCTTGTTTTGTCCGGAGTTGTTTTCTCTCAGAATAATCAGGTTGTAAGTGCATTCAACTGGTTAAAAGAAAATAAGCTTGATAAAGCTCTGGCGGCCATTGAGCCAGCAACAAAACACCCTCAGACCATGTCGAGTGCCAAAACCTGGCTTTACAGAGGAAACATCTATTTGAATATTGCTCTGACTGACAACGAAAGTTTCAAGGCATTATGCAGCAATCCGCTCGATTCTGCTTACAACTCCTATCAAAGATCCATTGTTTTGGATAAAGATTACGTTGCTACTTCGGCCAATCCAAATACTGCAAAGTTGGGCCTTTACTATCTGGGAGACCAGTATTTTAATGTAGGTGCCAATTATTACAACAAAAAGGAATGGGCCGAATCGCGAAAGTATTTTGAACGCACCAAACAGATTAAAAACACTTTTGGGGATAGAGATTCACTGGCTACTTTCTATGCTACCAACTGCGCTTTGCAAATGGGAGATAAAGAAACTGCCATGAAATATCTGAAAGAGCTTATTAATATGGAATATAATAAACCTGACATTTATTCCATGCTTGGCAATCTTTACAAAGAATCCGGCGACACAACAAAAATGTTGAACACCATTGCAATGGGTCGTAAAAGATTTCCTTCAGATCTTGGTCTCATTATCACCGAAACCAACTATTATCTGGGCAAAGGCGATTTGGCAAAAGCCCAGGATTTACTGAAAGTGGCTGTTGAAAAAGACCCAAACAATCCGATTCTTCATTTTACCATTGGCAGCAACTACGACAGATTATCGCTCGACACCACAGTTGCTGAAGCCGAAAAAGAATCAATGTTGGCTGAAGCCGAAAAATCCTATCTGAAAGCCATAGAGCTGAAACCGGATTATTTCGATGCATACTATAATCTTGGAGCATTGTTCTTCAATAAAGGGGTTGAATTGTTTGAATTAGCTAACAAGATTCCTGCTGATCAGTTCGATGCTTACGAAAAAGCTAAGACGAAATATATGGAATACTGGAATAAATCAGTTCCTTATCTTGAAAAAGCCAGCGAGCTGATGCCGGATGACATGCCAACCCTCCAGGCCCTTAAATCGCTCTATGCTCGTTTGAACATGCCTGAAAAAATGAAAATTGTTACAGACAAAATCAATACTTTGAAAAAGTAATTATTTGATAATTCCAAAAAATCCGGATTCTGAAAAGATCCGGATTTTTTTTGCACAACAAGAAGCGCATAGGGCATGCGGTTAAACCTCCATGGCGCGGATATGCCATCCGTGACATGGCCATTCTCAATTTGGGCGCGCATCTCTTGCTTGCAACCACGTAAAACGTGGCAAGCTGTTTTAACGGTGACGCGTTACCTTCCTTCTTAATTGGTGCTTCGCTCAAATCGTCCCCGGGACGGAGTTTATCCCGCTGTTGACATTTCGACTCCGCTCAATGTGACAGCGGCGGGGCTCAGCGTGACAGCAGCTTTTGTGTCATTTTTTATTTAGGTTGCAAAACGCGTTTTGCAGGTGCCTGTCGCGTAATGTCAGGATTACTGCACGCGGGTCTCAGTATGGCAGCGACAAGGTTCATGGCTGCCAATATTGGACTGCGCTGCAGTCCCCTCAAAGGAACTACGTAGCTTTTTTTTAATGCCTTCACGTAAAACGTGACAAGGTCGGCTCTCAACCTCAACCTCAACCTTAACCTCGACCTTAACCTATTCAGCCCCCGCTCTCAACCTTTGCACAGCCAGAACAACTTCTTCATTGGTAGCCGGAATGCTTAGCAGTGGCTCAGTTTCATTATTTTTTACTGAAGCAATGGCGTATTTTATGGCGAGCCAGGCCGAAACAGCCAGCGGAAGTGGTGGTTCACCAACAGCTTTGCTCCCGAGTATGGTGTTTTCGTTGAATGCATTTTCAAGAAGCTCCACATTTATTTCAACCGGCACATCGGTTATGGTTGGAATTTTATAAGTATCCGGTGATGCATTGAGCAACTTACCGTCTTTATTCCATTTAAGATCTTCGGTGGTAACCCAGCCAAGACCCTGCACGAATCCGCCAATCACCTGACCTTTGTCGATCATTGGATTAATGCTTTTCCCGGCATCTTCGACCAGATCGGCGCGCAGCAGTTTTACCCGGCCGGTGAGCAGATTCACTTCAACTTCGCTTACCGCCATGCCATAAGTATAATAATGAAATGGTTTTCCAACGCCTTTCGCACGATCGAACCAGATGTCGGGCGTGCGATAATACCCTGCTGAACTCAGATGCGTTTGTTTAAGATAGGCCATACTGCAAAACTCTTCAAAGCCGCATGAAATTTCACTTTGCGTATTATCAAAAACAGTATCGTTTTCAATAGTCACATTTTCAGATTCCACTTTTTTACCCGGATATTTTTCTTCAAGAATTTCCGGGGCCACTGTTTTTATGCGCGCTTTCAGCTGATCCATTGCATTTTTAATGGCCATGCCATTCAGGTCGGAACCCGACGAAGCCGCTGTGGCAGAGGTATTCGGAACTTTCGAAGTATTGGTTGGAGTGACGATTATTCTCTCGAAACTTACGCCAAGCTCAGCAGCAGACACCTGCAGCATTTTCAGATTAAGTCCCTGACCCATTTCGATTCCACCATGATTGACCTGAACAGTACCATCTGCATAAATATGAACCAGCGCTCCAGCCTGATTCAGAAATGCGGTAGTGAACGAAATACCAAATTTGACCGGAACAAGCGCAATTCCTCGCTTGACATCGCGATTGTTTGAATTGAACTCATCGGCCTGTTTTTTACGATTAAAATAGTCTGAAGTCTGAATTATTTTTTCATACACCAGCCCGAGCCGGTTTTCCGAAATAGTCGCGCCATAAGGGGCTGTGTTTCGATCATGAATTCCATAAAAATTCAGTTGCCGGATTACATTGGGATCTTTTTTCAGAAAACGAGCCATAACATCGATGGCGTTTTCGATAACTGCCATGCCTTGTGGCTGGCCGAAACCGCGGAAAGCCACGTTGCTCGGAAGATTTGTTTTCCAGGTGTTTCCAATAATCCGGATATTGGGAATGTAGTAAGCGTTTTCGGCGTGCAGCATGGCCCTTTCAAGAATAGCCATGGTGAGGTCGGTGGCATAACCGGCATCTGAATTAAAAATGACGGTATAAGCTTCAATGCGTCCTTCGCTGTCAAAACCGATTTTCCAGTCCGATTGAAAGCGGTGACGTTTTCCGGTAATACTTTGGTCCATATCGCGCGTGAGACGCAGGCGCACCGGCTTTCTGGTTCTGGCTGCCAAAAGCGAAGTCCATGCAGCCAGGTGATTGCCCGATGTTTCTTTACCACCGAAAGCACCGCCTAAACGCCGTGTTTCAACCACTACCTGATTTCGTCCGATCCCCAGCACTTCTGCGACAACGGCTTGTGTTTCGGTCGGATGCTGTGTACTGCTGTAGCAGGTCATTTCATCGTTTTCGCCCGGAACGGCCAGACAGATTTGTGTCTCGAGATACCAGTGTTCCTGCCCGCCTGAATGAAACTGACCATGCAACACATGCGCACTTTTATGTATTACACCATCCGGATCTCCGCGCTCAATGCGGCGTTCAGGTTGCATTCGGGAGTTGTGCTGAATGGCATCTTCAATAGTGAGTATTGGTGTTTCCGGCTCTATATCAAGCTTTACAAGTGAAGCTGCTTTATATGCAATTTCAAACGAGTCAGCTGCAATCAGCGCAATAGCCTGTCCGATGCATTGAACCTGGCTTTCAGCCAGACAGGGCTCGTCGTGAAAAACGGGTCCCATTTGATTGTCGCCAGGAATATCATTAGCTGTCATTATGCAGCGGACACCAGGCAGATTTTTCGCTGCTGAAATGTCTACACTTTTCAGTTTACCTTTTGCAACCGGTGACGTAACAATATATCCATGTAATTCACCGCTGCGAAGTGGTATGTCGTCGATGTAAACTGTTGTTCCCTGCACATGTTTGATGGCACTGTCGTGAACGGGATCCTGTTGGCTGATCGTGTGTTTCAGTTGCTTTTTCATGGTCAGGAAATTTTCGTATCATTGAAAAACTGCAGCAGTAAATTTGCAGCGGCAATATTGCGGAATTCCGCACCACTGCGTGCATCGGATAAAGGAGTAAAGGTTGTTTTCACCATTTCCATGGCAGCTGAAATATTTTGTTCACTCCATTCCTTTCCGTTGAGAAAGGCTTCAACAGCGGGAACTGGCAAGGTCATGGCGGCCATTCCACCGTAATACATGCAAATATCTGAAACGACATTATTGTCAAGAGTAAGTCTGAAGGCGGCACTTACGGTTGAAATATCCATATCATGCCGCTTGCTCACTTTGTACATTTTTACGATTTCATTTTTCTGCGGAATGGCAAGATATATTTCAGCAATTAATTCATTGGCCTCTAAAACTGTTTTGCGATAGGAAACAACAAAGTCCCTGATTGGAACAATGCGGGAACCTTTTTCGGAAACCAGCTTTAAATCAGCATTGCATGCCATCAGCAGTGGTGCTGTATCTCCGATTGGCGATGCTGAACCGATGTTTCCGCCCAACGTAGCAACCTGTCGGATCTGGCGTGAAGCAAAGACCGATAAAATGTCATGAAATGCTGGAAAAAGATTTTGTAAAGCTGTGCGGATGCTTTCAAGAGATAGTCCGGCGCCTATTTTCAGCTCATTTCCATCGCGTTCGAATGTTTTTAATTCAGCAACTCCCGAAATATCGAGAATGGCCGGAATGTGCCTGAAATGCTTGCTTTGTTGTAATGCGATATCCGAAGATCCGTTAATCACTATTGCTTCGGGATGATTGTGCCGAGCAGCCAGTGCCTGATCCAATGTTAAAGGACGGACGTAATATTGTTCCATAGCCAGCACCTCGAGTTTTGCATCCGGCTTGATGATATTGAGCTTTTCGATTAACACTTTCTCTTCTTTATCAAACAAGTCAGGTATTCGGTTTTGCATAACAGCTTTAGCCGCTTTGCGAATGCTGTCGTAGCCTGTGCAGCGACAAAGATTACCGGCAAGCGCGTTGTTGATTTCGGCATCGTCGGCTGGAGCAGGGTTGTGGTACTGAGCAAAAAGACTCATGATAAACCCTGGTGTGCAAAATCCGCACTGGGTGGCGTGTTCATCAACAACCGCTTTTTGCACCGGATGCAATTCTTCGCTGAACGTTGTTTCGGGCGACAGTCCGCGCGATGTGATGAGCAGTTTTCCATCGATGGCCGGAAGGAACAACAGGCAGGCATTCACAGCTTTATATTCAAGCGCTTTTCCCGATGCATCGGGGCTGGCCATTACGACCGTACATGCTCCACAATCGCCTTCGGCGCAGCCTTCCTTAACTTCGGTGTGATGTTTATCTTTACGAAGCCAGTTCAGGACCGTAGTTGACGGTTTGATTTTTTCGGCACCAAAGTCAATGGTAACGGGCTCTCCGTTGAGCAGAAATGAAATATTCTGTTTGGTTTTCATCCGATATTTCTGTTTTTTACATCAATTAGTTTTGCCAGAATCGACACAGCAATATCTTCCGGTGTTTCGCAGGCAATGTCAACACCGATGGGCATGTCGATACATTCTATTTGTTCCTTTGTCATTCCAAATTCTTCGGCAAATTGTTTTCTGGCAAGTTCAACTTTGCGTTTTGAACCGATCATGCCAATATATTTTTTCGGTTTATTTTTTAGCAGGGCCACTACTTCGCTGTCGAATGAGTGTTTGTAGGTAGTCACCACAATATATGAATTGCTGTGAAATTTTATTTTTTCAGAGGATTCTTCAAAAGGCATTTCATAGGTTGCAGCGAGCCCCTGGGGCCAGGTGGCGCATATTCCTTCGCGGTTATCGGCCACAATAATTTTATA
Organism: Bacteroidetes bacterium GWF2_43_63; assembly: GCA_001769275.1. Lineage (NCBI taxonomy): Bacteria > Pseudomonadati > Bacteroidota > Bacteroidetes bacterium GWF2_43_63. The sequence continues at coordinate 54,316 of MEOQ01000022.1, forward strand.
GCCGGCTACTGAAGCCAGCTTTGCAAGGGCTTTTCCGACATGTCCGGCACCGAAAATAACCAATTCGGGTTGTTGCAGCAGTGGTTCAAAATACACAGTCATCCGGCCACCGCAGTGCATTTCGAGGTCGTTGGCAAGATTATATGATTTTACAACCGGCGTGTCGGTATTCATCTTTTTAACGGCCTCGGCAATGGCTTCTTTTTCGATGCTGCCACCGCCGATGGTGCCTTTGATAGAGCCATCGGCAAAGACCATCATTTTCGATCCGGGCTTGCGCGGAGTGGAGCCTTCAGCTCCGATGATAATGCATAAAACCGCAGCAACATTGTTGTTGATGGTTTCAGAAATGTCGTTGAAAAAATTCATGATGCTAATATTTGCAAGGTAAAAGTACAAAATATATTTTAGTGGCGAGTTGTGAATGGTCAGTAGTCAGTTAGATTAAGGTTAATAACGAGGTTAAGGTTTTGAGGTTGAATTAAGCAGGAAAATAGAAATTAAAAAACAGTTATCTTTGAATCCGGAAGGAAATTGCCATGATTAATTAACCAGATTTATGATTCGCAAATTAATTACTACCAGCATTTTATTTGTTTTCATTTTTTCTGTCAATTGCCAGAACTGCAGAATAGATTTCGCGTCGGCTTTCTTATATGCGAATTGCGATAACGTTTTTGTCATTTTTGTAAAAAGCAGCCATGACGGAAAAATTACGACCACTATTGATAATGGCACAATTGAACTTTCATCGATTGAAGACGATTCTGTTTTTAGATATTATGCCCGTCCTAAGGGCAGTATAAATGCAACAATTTCAGTTTATGAAGTCAATGGAAGAGATTCAACTTTATTGGCAAAAGAAAAATACCGGGTGAGACCTTTGCCGCTGCCTTGGGCTAGGTTGTCGACTCAATTATGCAACCCATGCAGGCTTGATGTTCGGGCACTCAAATCTGCGTTCGGGATTCAGGCTTACCTTGTTAATGTGGGACCTGAAATTTCATATCCCATAGTTTCCTTTACTGTCATTGCATTACGCGATTCCACGATGATTTTTACCGAAGAAGTGTCAGGCGGTGATTTTACCGAATCATTGCTTGAAAAATTCGACTTATTGGGGAGAGGCGACAGAGTAATTTTCACATCCATTCAAGCCCAGATTTCAGAGGGATATGATGCTGTGTTGAATTCAATTGAAATAGTGATTGAATAAACATTTTTATTGTTGCAAGATATACATGCAGAATATTATAGGTCACGCGTCAACGTAAAACGTTGCAAGCAGGAGACGCGCGCCCAAGTGTCAATGTCACGCGTCAACGTAAAACAGCTTGCCGCATTTTAGGTGATTGCAGGCTGGAGACGCGCTCCCAGGTTGAGAATGACCATGTCACGGATGACATATCCGCGCCATGGATGTATATGTCACTTTTCAACTTTATGAACCTGATGAACTTTCAACTGCATATGCGTTGTGCAAAAAATTCCTTACAACCCACTACTCACAACTGACCACTATTATGTATCTTTGCACCGCAATGTTTAAGGAGTTTTTACTGCATAAAGTTTTCGGCATCATTCATCAGCGGGCGGTTGAAAAGGCGCTTCGATGCTATGTTGTAGGAGGTTATGTGCGCGACATCATTCTTGAACGGCCTTCGTGGGATGTGGACATTGTGGTTGAAGGCGACGGTATTGAGCTTGCCGAATATGTTGCCTCCCAACTAAAGCCACGCCCGAAAGTTTCGGTTTTCAAAAATTTTGGAACAGCACATTTTGTATATGATGATACGGAATGGGAATTTGTGGGTGCGCGCAGCGAAAGCTATAGTCGCGGCAGCCGCAATCCCGAAGTAATGCCCGCTACCATCGAAGAAGATATGCTAAGGCGCGATTTCACCATCAATGCCATGGCCGTTAGTCTCGGAGCGGATTTTGGTGAATTGTTGGACATGTTTGGCGGTCAGACCGATTTACAAAAGGGCCTTATTCGAACACCGCGTGATCCGCAAATCACATTTTCGGATGACCCGCTTCGTATGCTGCGAGCTGTACGATTCGCATCGCGCTTCGGTTTTGAAATTGCAAAAGAAGCTTTTAGCTCAATCAAAGAAAACATCAGTCGCATCGGAATCATAGCTCCTGAGCGCATTTCGGAGGAGCTCAATAAAATGCTGATGCATAAAAAGCCATCAGCCGGATTTTTCCTGCTTGACAAATGTGACCTTTTGCAGCCTATACTTCCTGAGCTTTTCGCGCTGAAAGGTGTTGAAAGCATGCATGGTGTAATGCATAAGGAAAACTTTACCCATACGCTGATGGTTGTTGACAACGTAGCGAAGGTCTCTGACTCGCTCTGGCTGCGCTGGGCCGCATTGTTGCATGACATCGGGAAAGCGCCGACCAAAAAATTTGACAAAGTGCGCGGCTGGACATTTCACGGACACGATGCTGTTGGGCAGCGCATGGTACTGAAACTATTCAAGCGATTGCATCTGCCGCAGAATGAAAAAATGCATTATGTTGCAAAAATTGTAGGGTTGCATCTGCGCCCCATCAGTCTGGTTGAAGAAGGTGTTACCGACAGTGCTTTGCGTCGTTTGATTTTCGAAGCCGGTGATGATCTGGATGATTTGCTCATGCATGCCGAAGCAGATATTACTTCAGCCAATAAACAAAAGGTGAAATTATATCTTTCTAATTTTTCCGATTTACGCATGAAGCTTGCTGAAACTGAAGATAATGATCGCATTCGGAATTTTCAGCCGCCGGTTAGTGGCGAAGAGATCATGGAAGTCTTTGGTATTGAGCCTTCACGAGAGGTTGGCCTCATTAAAAATGCAATTAAGGATGCCATTCTCGACGGTGAAATTCACAATAACCGCGAAGAGGCATGGCAGCTGATGCTGGATCAGGGGAAAAAGCTTGGTTTGAAGCCAGTGTAAAATTTTATTAATCGCCCTTTACGCTTCATATTTTTTGTATCTTCGTACAAAATTTTTACAGTATGCATGCCTATAAATTCAGAATCACATCTGACGAAAATGATGAATTTCTGCGTGAAATAGATGTTCTGGCCAATCAGACTTTTGAGGATTTTCATAAATGCCTTGTCAGAACCTGTAAATTGGCCGGGAACGAATTGGCTTCTTTTTATCTCTGTGATAATCAGTGGAGAAAACGTCGTGAAATTACGCTGGTGGATATGTCGATGGATGATGACGAAGAAAAATCTGCGGAATCAAACATCATCATGAAAGATGGTAAGCTGAATCAGGTAATTAACGACCCTCATCAAAAGTTGATTTATGTGTATGATTATCTGAGCATGTACACGCTTTACATCGAGTTGATGAAAATCGGGACTGCTGACCTCACCATGCATTTTCCACTGATTTCCAAAGAAATTTCAGATATTATTGCACCACCTTCAAAAATCAATAAAATTCTGGAGGAAGAAGAAGTTGTTTTTGATGAAGATGAATTGGTGGGAAGTGCGGAAGAGAAGGAAGAAGATGATGAAAATTTGACTGAAGAACAGTTCTACAACGACGATTCCGCTGAGGTTTAATTATTTTTTTGAGACAACTAGCAATGGATTCTTCTGACAATTATTTTAGCGAAGAAGACTTGGACGCGCTTGTATCGCGCTTCCGGAATGCTGTTGAACAGGACGAATCAGAATATTTCGAACCCGATGAGCTTGAAGCAATAGCTGATGTGCTACTGAAAAACGACGAACTTATTCTTGCAAAATCAGCCATAGACTACGGGTTGAAAATGTTTCCGGATAATGAAGATTTTCAGATCCTGGATATTCATTATCATGTTCTTGACAACAGGTCGGATGCCGCTGAGATTTTGGCAAGACGATTCATTGAAACATTTACCGATAATGTTGAAGTGCGCTTAGTGCTGGCTTCTATAATGAGCGACCGGGGAAATCACCGCGAAGCGCTCGATTTGCTTGAACAGGCCCGGGAAATGGATCCGGAATCGGAGCACGCTATTACTGCACTCAGCATGGAGTATCAGGTTTTGGGTCAGCACCGGAAGGCCATCGAACTTTACCGTGAAATTCTTGAAAATAATCCGACGGACGAATTTGCACTCAATGAGTTGATTTTTGTTTTCGAAGTTGCCAATGAAATAAACGAAGCCATTCGCTTTTTAACTGATTTTGCCGATCGTTACCCCTTCAATCAGCAGGCGTGGTTTCATCTTGCAAATACGCATAATATCAACAATGAACCAATGAAAGCCATTGAGGCCTACGATTTTGCGCTGGCCATTGATCCTGCTTTTATGCCGGCAATGTTTGGCAAAGGTCATTCATACATGTTTGCCGGTGATCACCTTAAAGCCATTGACTGTTTCAGGGAAACGGCCGAATCGGATGGATTTAAGGCAGCCTCATATCTTTCACTTGGCGAAGCATATTCTCAAATGAACAATTACGGGCTGGCATCCGAATACTATCTGAAAAGCATCGAAGCAGACGCAACGTACAATGAATCACGCATGGGGCTTGCCTATTGCCTGTACATGATGAATCTGGATGAAGAAGCTTTACGACATGTAAACGAAGCGATTCTGAACGAGCCGGAACGCACCGATACCTATCAGTTGAAAGGAACTATTCTGATGAATATGGAAAATTATCCTGATGCTGTAACGGAATTTCGGAACGCAATCCGTGCCGATAAGGAAAATGAAGAAGCGTGGCTCGATTTAAGTGAAGCGCATCATTTTTTGACAGGCTTTGAGGATGCAATTAAAATATTGCATGAAGCGGAAGAGGTACTGGAAGCTGAAAATGCAATGATTACTTTTCGTAAGGCGGCCTTGCTTTTCGAAGCGGGCAAAAACCAGGAGGCTGTTTCGCAGTTATTGACGGGATTGTCGATCAATGCTGAGTTGTACACCACAATTTACAGTTACAACAAAGAGCTCGAAAACAACGAGATTATTCAGGAAATTGTTACAATGTTTTTAAATCAATGATATTATGATGAACTTTGAAATGTCGCATTTACCGGAAAGAACAAATAAGCCGAGAGCTTATGGTGTGAATATGATAATGGATAAAGGGATGTGTTTGCAAGAAGCAGAAAACATGCTTCAATCAGCCGGACATTTGGTAGATTTTGTAAAGCTGGGCTTTGGAACATCAATTATTACCGGCGGACTTGAAAAAAAAATAAAATTCTATCGCAATGCCGGAATTCGATTGTATTTTGGCGGAACCTTGTTTGAGGCGTTCCTGATCCGCAACGATGTGGATGGTTACAAACGCGTGCTCGATAAATACAAAATGGATACGGTCGAAATCAGTGACGGCTCCATGGATATGGATCACGACCTGAAATGTCGCTATATTAGCGAGTTTGCAAAGAATTTTACTGTGCTGAGCGAAGTAGGATCAAAACGGGTCGATGTAAATTTATCGGATGAAGATTGGTTGAAAGAAATGCAGACCGAGCATCAGGCGGGATCTTCGTTTGTGATTGCCGAAGCGCGTGAGGCCGGAAATATCGGAATTTACGACAGCACCGGTGCCGCAAAAAAAGGTCTGATACAGCTGATAACTGAGAATTTCGACGTGAATAAAATACTTTGGGAAGCGCCTCAGAAAAATCAACAACTTTATTTTATCAAGGAATTCGGAACGAATGTGAATCTTGGAAATATAGCTCCAAATGACATAATTCCGCTTGAAACCATTCGTTTAGGTTTGCGCGGCGACACCTTCTTTCATTTTTTGCCCGACGCGATGAAACAAAATTAATAACTGATTATTTTCATCTAAAACATATTCCGGCTAAAAATAAATTTCATCATGAAGCATTACGCAATTATTGGAAGACCAATTTCGCATTCAATAGCCGGACAATGGTTTTCGAAACGCTTTCGCGAATTGTCTATCGACGCTGATTTCAGAATGATTATACCTGCGGAGACCGAAATGAAAGATTTTCGCACGTGGGTCCTTGACAATAAATTTGACGGGCTGCTTGTCACCATTCCTTTGAAAATGGATGTGATGCGCTTTCTCGATGAAATCGATGAGCAGGCGAAAGAAATTCATGCCGTAAATATGATAAGTGTGACGGATGGAAAACTGAAAGGGTACAATACTGATCATGTTGCATTTGAATCGCAAATAAAACGGGTAAGACCGGATGGATTCAAAAAAGCCATCATCATGGGCATTGGCGGCGCCGCAGCTGCAGTGATTTACGCGCTTAAAAGAAATGGCATTGAATTCATCAAAGTGTCGCGCCGCAAAGAGTTCGGAGACATTTTATACAACGAGCTCACTGAGAGCGATTTCAAGGATGCAGATTTGATCATCAATACAACGCCACTTGGGATGGCCGCGTATAAAAATGACTTTCCTCCTTTAAATTATTCTCTGATAAATAATAACGCGCTTGCGTTTGATTTGATTTATAATCCAGAGCAAACCGTGTTTCTGAAAAAATGCGCTGAAATTGGCTGCCAGACAGAGAATGGAATGGGCATGGTGGAATTTGTCTATGAGCGTGCGATGGAGACATGGGGTTTGACGCATGAGGCATGAGGCATGCGGTGCTCAATGCACATTGCGCGATTGACGACGCACTCAGATCGTGTCGCTCCGCGCCCCGATGCAGAGAGGTCATCAATGCTCAACGCTCAAAGCACAGAGCAAAACGATTGAGCATGGTGCATAAAGTATGCAATGCAAATCCTTTATGAATTTTCCAAAAAGATTCATCTGTATCAGAATTCTTTCTATTTTTATGGTTTGAATATCGTTCACTGAGTTTGCTGTTTCATGAAAAAACTTCGAATACTTAAACTTTTGCAGGTTGTTTTGATGCTTGCCGTGATTATAACGACGGCGCAGTCATGCAATGCCGTAAAACAATGGTTTGGCAACAGTGGCGATTTTGACAAGAAGCATGTCAGGGCTGAGCGAAAAGCGTTGCGTGAGCAAATGGAAGAAGACGAGTTGTGGGGCGGTGATGACGAATACAATTCGTGGGAAGAAAGTGACGAGTATGACAAGGATCGCTGGTAAAATTGTTTCTGATGAAAAGACTTCGCACCGTAAAACTTCTGCTGGGCGCAACACTGCTCACTTTGATTGGTGCCGTAGTTCAATCATGCCGGCCGGTAATCAATACTTGCTATAAACCGGCACCACCCGATGACCGTGATTCATCCGAATACAAAACAATCCGCAATTCGTGTTATGATATGCCCGCAGAGCCGACAGACACAATGCCGCGAAATGAAAAAGAGTAAAGTCTTTTTATATCGCTCACTTTATCTCACCGGAAGGATTTTTTCCTGGCGGCGTCTGATACTGTTTGCAGGAGCCTCGCTGCTGGCGGCTTCGCAGGCATGTAAATCAACTCCGAAAATGTGCTACGAGATTGCGGTGCCTGACGATACCATTCAAAGTCAGACACAGACACAGAAACAGGATTCGCTTTATTTGCAGATTGACTGCTACGAAATTGCTGCACCGCCCGATTCATCGGTGTTTGAGGAACAACAAAACATTCCCGATAAAACAGAATAAACTTTCCATTGAAAAAACTGGTGCTTGTCATATTAACCCGATTCGGATCCTTCATACACTGGAAATGGCTGACGCTTTGGACAGGCGCTTTATTGCTGATGTTTATGCAATCATGCCGGACAAAAGTTCAGAAAAACAGCCCCGACATAACACCAAATGACACAACAAATGCAGATATACAAATGTGTTATTTACCTGTTATTGATATTGAGCTCTCTGAGGAGCCTGTTATTGCTTTCCCTGACTCAAATAAGATTGATAAAAAATAATACAGGTATGAATATAGTCATTCAGCGTTTTTTATACGGCATCGGAAAAATCACCGGCTGGCGCTGGCTTTCGCTGATGGCTGGCGTGGCACTGATTACTGCCTGCAGTGGTAAGACCGATAAAAACAAGGTGAGCACCGACACTGTAAATGATACTGAAAGAGTCACATGCTATGAGCCGGTTGCCGATACCTCGCGAAAAACCGCTGTATATCCGGACAGTGCAGTTGATAACAACTCTCAACCAGGGAAGGATAGTGTTGAAAAAGAGAAAATGGTACCGCTGCACCCCTGTTATGTTCCGGTAAAACCAAAAGAATAAAATGAAGAAAGGATTGAACAGAATAGCCGTTCGTATGTTGCTGGGCTTTATCAGTGTGATTCCGCCCCGCACGGCTTTTTCCGTTTTTCTGTTTGGCATTGCAACCATGCTGATGACGACCACTACCTCGTGCGGGCCGCGTGTCAGCTGCTATGAGGCGGCTGTGGATTCAACAGGCACCGTTCAGATGGACTCGGCTGTGAAAAAGGACAGTACTGTTCAATCGTCTGTGAACAATCAAGCGAACAGCAACAACGTTACCGACTGCTATGATATCGCCATTCCGATTGACCAGGTGGAGATTGACTCAAATATTAATGTAAACAGGCCGGATAATCCGCCCAAAACGTGCTATGCGCCTGTCCGGAATCCTGAATAATCCAATTGATGAAAAAAGATAAGACAGCCCTTCCGCATATTTCGTTCGAAACCGAAACACGCTGCAACCTGCAGTGTCGCTACTGCTACAATATATGGAAAATGCCGGGTGGGGAATTTCCGGGCGAGGTTACTTATCGCAAAGCAAAAAAAGTTTTAAAGAAATTGTATCGTCGGGCGAAAGTCGATCACTTCACTTTCACAGGTGGAGAGCCGCTTCTGTTCGATCGTCTGGCCGAGCTGGTTTTATTTGTCCGCTTGAAAGGAAGTACTGTGACATTGATCAGCAACGGCAACGCCGGTACTGAAGCCGATTTCAAGATGCTGATAAAATTGGGTGTGGGACTTTTTGAATTTCCTTTTCACAGCATTGATCCTGAAATACACGACCGGATGGCCGGTGTAGAAGGTGCGCATGAAAAATCGAAAGCGACCATCGACATGGTGCAGCGCCTTGGCGGCCGTGTGGTGGCTGTGATTGTGCTGACGAAACACAATATCCCGACATTAAAGGAAACCTTGCTGCGACTGAAAGAAATGAAGGTTGCATCGATTATGCTCAACCGTTTCAATATTGGCGGAGCCGGCATTCAGTGGGCCGAAGATCTGATGCCTTCGCTGCAGGAACTGCGCGATGCATTTGCGTTGGTGGAGAAAACCATTGTTGAACATAAAATATCTTTGACATCGAATGTGTGTACCCCAATCTGTGTGCTGAATCCCAAAGATTATCCACATATCGGATTCGGACATTGCAGCTCGGATCCGAAGCTGAAACCCATCACACTCGATCATCACGGGAATATTCGCTTGTGCAATCACAGTCCGGTATATGCGGGAAACATCATGGAGAACAGTTTCGAGGAAATATTCTCCAACGATTATGTAAAAAGCTGGGATGAGAAAGAGCCCGAATTCTGCACCGGATGTGCCCTGTATGCCGATTGCTTTGCCGGCTGCCGCGCAGCTGCCGAGCAGATGGGACGTACGATTCGCGGCGCCGATCCTGTGCTGGAGATGGTTGGAGCGGAGCGGCCGGTAGAATATTTAATTTGAAATTTGAGTCGCGACCAGTATCGCGTTGTGGTTTTCGAAATACACGTACTTTACCACCTTGCGTTTTCGTTCATATAATATTCAAAAAACCGGCACAATGAAAATTCTCCATCAGACAGGTCTGTTCCTCGTTTTATCTTTCTGTTCGGTGACAGCACTACCGCAGATAGAATTTTTCATGAACGACACCCTCGTTGATATCGGAAATTCTTTTACGGTATACATAATTGAGTCGGGCGATACGGTTTATGCCTATGAAGGGAAAACGCCTACTGACTTTTATAAATTCAATGATGATTCCAACGAAGTAAAGCTGATGTTTGTTTATAATGGAATTGCTCTGAAATTCGTGATTTCGGCAACGGCCGTTGAGTGTATTAAAATGATTTCTTCATTCAGTATTCATTACTACACCAAAGCATCTGAATCGTGGCATGAATATATCCGTAGCCGCAATTTTGCGATTATGACTTGCCGGTGCTGCAATCTTTCTTTTATCTATGATCTGGAAAAGGAGTGACCCCACTTTGTAATAAATCATGACCATCCGTAACGGTTGCCTTGCTTTCATCGCGCCGCCTTCAAAAATAAATAAGTTCGCACGTGTCCGGAGTGCATGAAAACACGCACACAGTGTAAGTTTTCCATAATTCCTACTAATCAAACGTGTACAAACTTACACTTTGCTGCAAAACAAAAAAAGAGAAGACTTGCGCCTTCTCTTCAAACCACCTATGAAAACTCAGTTGTTACTGAATATTGATTACCCGTGCTAATTTTTCTTCGGCTTCTTTTTTCGGAATAGTCACATCGAGGATTCCGTTTTTGTAAGCCGCTTCAATTTTGCCGCTGTCGGCAACGTCGGGCAGGATGAAGCTGCGCGAGAAGCTGCACTGGCTGAATTCGCGGCGCGAGTAGTTTTTGCCTTCTTCATTCTTTTCTTCTTTTTTCTCTCTGCTGATCACCAGCACGTCGTCTTTCACTTCGATTTTGAAATCGTCCTTTTCCATTCCAGGAACAGCCAACTCAATCTGGTACGATTTCTCATTTTCAGCAACATTTACTTTCGGCATCCAGCGCGGTGCAGCAGAGCGTAACGCCGGAACATCGTTGAAAAATTCGTCAAGTACTGACGGAAAAAAGCGGTTGTTTCTGATCATTGGTAACATAGTTTTGTCCTCCTATTATTTTGTTTTTTTTTGATTTCGATCCGGCCTTGTCAAATCGAAGGCCAAACGAATTTATTTTTATAGCCGCATATTTAAAGTGCACAAAAACAGTTTGTTAGCAAATTTGCATCAATGACAAAATGGCGTGTTTTGCGATTTAGTGGCTGTCAAAATGACATTTTAACTGTCAATCTGTGCGAAATACATACGTCGCTGTGCGAAGTAGTTTACAGCTGTGCGAAGTTTCCTAACTTCGCGACCAGATACAACGCACCATATGAATACAATTACAGAGCTTTTTTATTCATCAGTCGCGCATTTCGGCAATAATCCGCTGATTTGGGAAAAAGTAGATGGTGAATATACAGCAACCACATATTCCGAAGCATCGGTTCTGATGGAGCATCTGGCCGGAGGCCTTGTGAGTATTGGGCTCAAGCCTGATGACAAAGTAGTTCTCTACAGCGAAGGCCGCACTTGGTGGCTGCTCTCGGAGCTTGCCGTAATTGCCTGCGGTGCTATCAGTGTGCCGGTTTCTACGCGGATTGAAGAAGCGGAGGAAATGCTTTTTCGCATGAAGCACAGCGAAAGCAATTACATAATCATCTCGGCCCGCTTTATCGAATTTGTTCGCCGCATAAAAGCCGATTTCGGTCAGAAGCAAAAAGTAATTATCCTCGATCTGCCGAACCCGGTCAGTGTCGATTTGCAGAAAGACGAATATCTGCTTAGTGAACTTGTTGCTGCAGGCACTGAGCGTGAAGCCGCCACAAAAGCGGAATTGAAGAAGATTGCCTCCAGTGTTTCCCCCGACGATGTGGTGAATATTTGTTACACTTCGGGCACCACAGCCGATCCGAAGGGAATCTTGCTGACACACAAAAACTACCTCACCAATGTGAATCAGTCCGAAGCCATGTTTGACGTGACGCCGGATTTCATCACGCTGCTCATGCTGCCGTGGGATCACTCGTTCGGACACACAGTCGGTTTATACACACTCATTCTGAAAGGCGCATCCATGGCGGCTGTCGATGGTGGCAAGTCTCCAATGGAAGCACTTCGCAATGCACCAATCAATATAAAGGAAATCAGACCGTATTTTCTACTGAGCGTTCCGGCATTGGCGAAAAACTTTAAAGCCAACATCGAAAAAGGAATTTCTGACAAAGGAAAAGTTGCAGCTGTGTTGTTTAGTTTCTTTTTGAACATCAGCATTCGCTATCACGCCGACGGCTACAATAAAGGTCGTGGACTCAAAATATTGCTGAAGCCGCTGGTATGGCTGGGCGATAAATTGCTGTTCAGCAAAGTACGTATGGCTTTTGGAGGGCGTCTTCGTTATTTTGTTGGCGGGGGCGCATTGCTCGATGCCGATATTCAGCGCTTTTTCAATGCCATTGGCGTCCCGATGTATCAGGGCTATGGGCTCAGTGAGGCTTCGCCGGTTATTTCATCGAACAGCCCTCACGTATTTAAAATCGGATCGTCGGGCAAGCCGGTGCCGATGATGGAAATATTTATTGCAGACGAAAACGGGAAGCCGCTTCCCGTTGGGCAATCGGGCGAAATCGTCATCAAAGGCGGTAACGTGATGAAAGGGTATTGGAAAAACGACCAGGCCACTCAGGATACGATTGTTGATGGCTGGTTGCACACCGGCGATCTTGGCTATCTCGACACTGACGGATTTCTGTTTGTAAAAGGCCGATACAAAAGTTTGCTGATTGCCAACGACGGAGAAAAGTACAGCCCTGAATTGCTCGAAGAGGCCATGATTTCCCATTCACCTATCATCAGCCAGATTTATTTACACAACAATCAGAATCCGTTTACTACTGCGCTGGTGTTTATAAATTCGGAAAAATTGAGACACAAGCTCGCTATATCAGTGCTATCGGTTGCCAATCCGGAGCATCGTGCAGGAATACTTGATATTGTTACAAAAGAACTCTACCTGTTGCGCACCGACCCTGTTTTGAGTAAACAGTATCCGGCACGCTGGCTTCCCAGCATTTTCTGTATTCTGGAAGAAGGATTCAACGAAAAAAATCACTTGCTCAACAGCACCATGAAAATCGTCAGACCTAAAATAGAAACAGCGTTTTCCCCGTTATTTGAAATGATGTATGGACCAGAGGGCAAGAAGAAAACCGAAGAATATAACATCGGAATGTTGGAAAAAACGCTAAAGTAGTGCGTTTGATGCGTTCTAATTCGTATTTTTGATCTCAAATTATACTATGAGAAAAGTCGTTTTCCTGCCGCTGATTATGGTTGCACTCATGCAGATGCTGATTTCATGCGGTAATCAGAAACAAACGGATGCTGAGGACAACTTTGAAGTTGTTGCCGACACCATGGATTCGAAGGTAACGCCAAAAATTCTGGGCACCATAACCGATTATGAAAAGCTGTTTACCGAAGGAGAATCAAAAACTTTAGCGGCCCGTTGTGCTGATTTTGAAAAAAAGAATGCCATTCCGATTGGTGTTTTTACCAGTGAAAATATAGGCGATTACAATAATTTTACTGAGTATGCCGATGCTGTTTCCGAAAAATGGAATGGTTGTAAAGATAATCAGGGACTGTTGTTCGTGATATCAAACAAACTGGGTGAAATCAGAATGATTTCGTGCCCGGCTACTGAAAACCGAATCAGCGACAAAGACTTTGATTATGTAATAAACACAGTGATTTTCGATTCTTTCCGGAAAAATCAGTTTTTCGATGGGATCATAAATGCGCTGGAATATTTGGACCTGAAAATAAAAAAGCAATAATGCCGACAAAAGTTTTTTTCAATGAACCGCCCGAGCCGCTTGTGATTTTGAATTATTCAGAAGATCTTAGTTTGTTGCGGGTTTCAATCAGCCACGAAGATCATGCGGCACCGGTAGAACTTTTCAGCACCGGCTGCGGAAAAGACATAACAGAGGAATTGCAGTCAAAAGAAGGGTTTTCTGTTTATATGGAAGGTTGTAAGAGAATAAATTTGCGATATCGCCGTTTTCTTTTCAGAAAAAAGTGGAAAGTAATGTATCAGGATGTTGAATTATCAGGAATAGAAGTTTCATGAGAGTTTTTGCAATACAAATAGTTTTTTTGCTCGGTGTTTTCTTTCATCCGGTTTTGGCTCAGGATAAAGGTTTCAAATGTCCGTGGGACGAAGTTGACTGTCCAGGAAAATGCGGTCGTTATTTCGATGCCGATGGTGATGGCTTTTGTGATTATGGTCTGCTTTCAAAGGTTGTAAAAAAGGACACTGTAGTAAGAAAAGATACGGCTGCCATTAAGCAAGTGAACTCAAATAAACAGGTTAATCCATCTACACAAAATGGAAACGCAGATGTCGAAGGACCTGGTTCCGACAGCATGAACGCTGATACTGCTGTGGTTGAATTGAAAAATGACACACCAAAACCATCCAAAGCCCGTTCATACAGCTTACTACTCATCAGTTTGCTTTGTTTTGGATTGTATGGTTTCACTTCGTTTTTGTATGAACTAAAAATATATCGAAAATTTGTGCATCGCCGCATCTGGAATGTTTTGTTATTGCTCACATTTCTGACAACAGCGGTACTCGGGATCATTCTTGTTGTCCTAATCAACTATCAACTTGACTCAACGCTGATCCGTGATTATCTGTACTGGCATGTCCAGTTTGGAATAGCAATGACAGTGATAGCCTTGATTCACATTGTGTGGCACTGGAAATATTTTTTCCGGTTGTTTTCGAAAAAAAGCAAATCCGACTGCATCAGCTAATGAGATTACTGAACGCAATATCCGCTGTAGTATGTTTGCTGTTTATGGCAACAGGAGTGGATTTGTGCGCTCAAAATCTTGTTCCAAACGGATCATTTGACGACACACGGGGAACCCGTCCGTCGATGAAACCATGGAAAAAAGTAAACACGGTCGATTTTTTTGTAAACGCTGAAGATCGAAGATACAAAGAGGTAAATGCCGCAAAAAACGACAGAAATTATATTTTACGTAAACCCCGTTCCGGACATGCATACGTAGGTTTGCGGATTTGGCCAAAGTACAATGAATATCTGCAGGTTCAGCTCAGACGCCCGCTTACAGAAGGCAAGGCCTATTCTTTTGAAATGTATATTACGCCGTCGAGATATTCCAACTGTTATCTGAAAAAAATTGGGGCCAGTTTTTACAGTCACCGCCCGCCATATACAACGCGCGCCGGGAGAGAAGATTTTCCCGCACAAGTGGAAACGTACAAACCTTTTGGAGTCCGCGATACGGCTGAATGGTTCCGCGTCAATGGGGTTTTTATTGCCAAAGGCGGTGAAAAAATCATGACCATTGGAAATTTTTCAACAACACCCAACGATAAATTTAAACGAAAAAAAATATCATTTAAAAAGCGCGAGGCCTATTATTATATTGATGATATTGCAGTGTACGAGCTCGATGACAAAGGAGTTCCAATTGTTGATTCGCTCGCTTACGCTTTAGCCATGCAGGATTCGCTCGACAATGATTCGACTGATTTACTTGCATCGTCGTTTGCTGGGCTCGACAGCAATATCACTAATATTTATTTTGAAGAAAACAGTTCCAGACTCGATGAAGCCGGTTACAAAAAGCTTGGAATTATTACGGAGTTCCTTTTCGAAAACACGGAAGCAACCATAAGAGTGGACACATATGCATCGCCTGGTGAAATGGATGGACAGGAATTGAAATTGTCCGAAAAGCGGGCGAAATCGGTTCATATTTTCCTTACCGGAAACAAAATTGAGAAGAGTCGCATAGTGCTTCACCCGGTTGGAAACAGCTGTGAGTTTTACAAAGCAGGCGACCCGAAACGCAGATTCTGCCGTAAAGCAGAAATCATTATCATGAATTAATCAACGACAATCCAATGAAGAAATTAGTTATTGTTGCCATCATCATATTTTTTGCTGTTGCCACGCAAGCACAGGAAAAATTTAAAATTGTTAAAGACGTTCCGCACACATCGGTGAAAAATCAGCAACATGCCGGAACCTGCTGGAGCTTTGCGACTACATCATTTATAGAATCGGAGTTGATCCGAAGCGGTTCAGGCGAGTTTGATTTGTCCGAACTTTTCTTTGTGTATTATGCATATCTGATGAAGACTGATAATTTCATCCGGCTCAGAGGCGTGGCCAACTTTAGTCAGGGCGGACAGGCACACGACGTGTTTGCAGTCATGGATAAATATGGCGCAGTGACTGAAGAATTTTTCACAGGTTATGCTCCTGGAGATACGATCTACGACCATACTGAAATGGAAAAAATTCTGAGTGCGATGGCAAAGGTGTGGACCGGAATTGATGGGGTAGGACGTCATTGGAAAGGCGCTTCCAGAGCTATTCTTGATGAATATATGGGTGAGATGCCCAATGAAATGGCATTTCGTAAAAAGACTTACACGCCGATGGAATTTCGCCAGGCATACCTGCCTAAATCTTCGGATTATGTAGAGCTAACAAGCTTTTCGCATCACCCGTGGTATGAGCCCTTCCGTCTAGAAATTCCTGACAACTGGCTTGGAGCACAGTATTACAATTTGCCGGTGGATGAATTGATGGAAGTGATTAACTATGCACTTGAAAATGGTTATAGTATTTGTTGG
Organism: Bacteroidetes bacterium GWF2_43_63; assembly: GCA_001769275.1. Classification (NCBI taxonomy): domain Bacteria; kingdom Pseudomonadati; phylum Bacteroidota; species Bacteroidetes bacterium GWF2_43_63. The sequence continues at coordinate 70,718 of MEOQ01000022.1, forward strand.
GATGGCGATGTAAGCGAGCCGGAATTCAAACACCGCCAGAATTATGCGCGTATTGAAGACGAGAATATGAAATTGACTCAAGCTGCTCGCCAGGATGGATTCGACGATTTCAGCACGAGCGATGATCACCTGATGCATATGACCGGCCTTTCGGAAGATTCGCTGGGAAACCGGCATTACATTATAAAAAACAGCTGGGGCGACTCCAATAGCGAGCATGGTTATCTGCACATGAGCAAAGGCTTTGTTTATATGAAGACTGTTGCCATTCTGATTCACAAGAATGCCATACCGGAAAAGATCCGGAAGAAGCTGAGTTTGTAGGGCAACAGCTTATTTATAAGAGTCTGTCTCAAAACTAATAATCGTTACGATATTCCATCGTTCCGGCCGATTTGAATTTGAATATAATATTTCGGCCGGAATATGGAATCGTCGTAACACCTTCAAAAGCAACGATTCCATATCCGCCAGCCGGCGGACGATGGAATATTGTTTTTGACGATGCATTGTGTTTTGAGACAGACTCGTGATAATGTGAAATTTCTGCGAAAAAGAAAAACAGATTTGATTTATTTTGTTAAAAAAGTGTCTACAGCCATGATTTAATGCGGGTTCTGGATTGTTAATAAAATCGTCCTATCACATTCAACTTTTGTGAATTTGTAAAGTCAAAGAAATTCACAAGTCCTGACCCATGAGAGTTTTATATATTTTCTGCTTTTCATTGATGGTTATTTTATTGCAGGCGCAGAACTCAAAGCCTGTTGCCTCGTTTACGTTATCCGACAATATAATTTGCGCAAACAGTTCCATCACTGTTTCAGATCAATCGACAGGTAATATCGCTTACTGGAACTGGAGTTTCCAAGGTGGGAACCCGGCATCATCGGAAAACAAAGATCCAGGAAATATCATTTTTAGTAATCCGGGCATCTATAAAATTATTCTTACGGTTACCTTTGAGAACGGCGATGTTGATACAGAATCACAAACTATTAACGTTGGTGCTTTCACTCCTGCAGTTTTCAATGTGGCACCTACACAGGGAATAGCTCCTTTGAATGTTCAGCTCAGCACAAATGTCCCGGCAGGACAGTGTAAGTGGTATGTTGGAGGAATGTCTTTTACTGACATGTCGGCGTTTAGTCATATCTACCAGAATGCCGGAACTTTTGACATCTGTCTGGTCACCAAAAACCAACTTGGGTGTAAGGATTCCGCATGTATTGATGTAATTGTCTGGGAACAGACTGCACAGGATTCATCTTTTCTGATTACACCCAATGTCTTTACACCAAACAATGATTTACAGAATGATATTTTCAGGACAACAAGTCGCAATATTGTTGAATGGGACTCACGTATCTATAACCGCTGGGGGCAGCTGGTTTATAATTCATCGGCACCCGATGTGGCATGGGATGGCATGTACAATGGCAACGCATGCGAAGTGGGTGTTTATGTTTATATAATAAAAGCTGTAGGCGGCGACGGTAAACCTTACGATATTTCCGGAACCCTGACCCTGTTTCGGTAATTCTCAGCAATTTAATTAAACCCAGCCTAAAGGAGGTCTGATTTTTCAGGCCTCTTTTTTTAATCTTTTTCCAGTAATCGGGAAGACTCTTAGTATTTCAAAGCATTTTCAATAATAATATCATACAGCTCAGATTCCTGTATTCCTGCAGCACGGGCTTGTTGCGGGACTATGCTGGCCGATGACATTCCGGGAATAGTGTTTACTTCGAGAAACACCGGATGAGTTCCATTGTGGATATAATCGAATCGCACAACACCCCGGCAATTTAGTTTTTCGTATAACATCTTTGAAGTCTTGACAACTTCATCAATTTTCTTTTGATCGACGGGAGCAGGCGTGATTTCATCGCTCATGCCCTGGGTGTATTTGGCTTCGAAGTCGAAAAAATCTTTTTTGCTTTTAACAAGCGTAACAGGCAACGCAGTTATTTCGCCATTGATGCGCAGAACGCCGCAAGTGAGCTCATCACCCTGTGTAAACTCTTCAACAAGAACTTCCTTGTCTTCCTGAAACGCTTTTTCCAATGCTTGTGCTACTTCTTCGGCTGTTTTCACCTTGCTCATTCCGATGCTGGATCCGCCACTGTTGGGTTTGACGAAAACCGGAAAGTTGAGATGTGTCCAAACCTCTTCGGGTTGAGCTGTTGATGCATTGTTGAAATATACCGAACGGCCTACGATAACGCCCAAAGCTTTTACAAGTTGTATAGTGTAGAATTTATTGAAGGTTACGTTCGAAACCATCGCATTGCAAGTGGTATGTGGTATTCCCAGCAATTCGAAATAGCTTTGCATCAATCCGTTCTCACCCGGTGTTCCGTGAATCATGATAAAAGCAACATCGAAATGCACTGTGCCATCAGGCAATGGCAGCGAAAAATCATGTCGATTTATATGAACTGTACCATTTTCGCTTTTCCATGTCCAATTTTCTTTGCCGATTTCAATTAAAAAGACATTGTATTTATCGCGGTCTATTTTCTGAGCAATTACGCCTGCGCTTTGTACTGAAATGACCGATTCGCCTGAATATCCACCGGCAAGAAGAGCAATGTTGAGTTTCATATATGGATTTTTCAATTCAAAAGTAGCAATATTCAGCGGTTTGGGGATCAAAAAAAATTAAAAAATCAAACACATTCAGAAAAATGTGTCTACTTTTATAACTGATTTCGAAATACAAAGGATGGCAAAATATAATAAATGGGTTTTTGGTGCGCTGGGTTGGGCTTTTGGAGGTCCCATCGGCGGTTTATTCGGATTTATTCTGGGCTCATATTTCGATTATGCCTCTCACTCAAAAATCAGAACAAATATTGAAGGAGAGACTACTCCCGGCGATTTCAGACTTGCGTTGCTGGCCTTGCTTGCGGCCGTGATGAAAGTTGACCGGAAAAATCTCAAGGTCGAACTGGATTTTATTAAACAGGTTTTTACGAACACTTTTGGCGGACAATTTACAAAGCAATCAATGCCTCTGTTGAAGGAATTGCTTGAAAAGGACATCCCTGTCCGTGACATATGCCTTCAGATTCGCTCGCATATGGATCATGCTGCCAGGCTTGAACTCGTCAATGTGTTGTTTTCTCTTTCTATGATAGATAAAGAGCTGCATCCAGCCGAGGATGATTTAATGAAAAGGATTGCGATGTGGCTTGGAATCACAGAAAAGGATTATAATTCCATGCATTCGGTGCACATCCCTGATGCCGGCTGGGCCTATAAAGTTCTCGAAGTTAGCTCTGATGCAAGCGATGATGAAGTCCGTAAGGCATATCGCCGAATGGCAATGAAATATCACCCTGACCGCGTAGCTCACCTTGGTGACGATGTGGCTAAAACAGCCGGAGAAAAATTCAAAGCGGTCAACAAAGCATGGGAAGAAATTAAAAAAGAAAGGAAGATAAATTGAAATCATATACAGACCTTTAAAATATTTAGTACTTTGGCTTAAATTTTCAGAAACCTCTCTGCATGCGTAAAGTTTTCATCATATGCATTTTTGTTTTTTCAGTTCTTTCTGTTGTCAGGGCTGATGAACTCAGGGGAGGACTGCCATTTTTCTTCAATTATCACCCCAGTGAGTACCACGGCTATTCTCAGAATTGGGTAATTACCAGCAACTCCAAAGGTTTTCTGTTTGTTGGAAACGGCGATGGAATCCTGATGTATAACAGCAGAAGCTGGTCAAAGTTTCTACTGGCAAACAGTGCCACCCCTTCAAGTTTTTACTGCGACGAAAACGATGTAGTCTGGGTCGGCGCTCAGTCTGAGCTTGGATGCTTTCTTCCGGACAATTTAGATGGATATCGTTATGTTTCTCTAACGCATCTTGTAAAGAGCAAATTCAGAGAATTTGGGTTTGTGTTTTCAATAAATAAAACCACCGACGGAATTTATTTCAGGACGGCAGAAAATATTTTCAGGCTCATTCCTCAAGGAATGTTTACTATTCCGATTGAACGTGGTTCCAATTTATTTGAATTCCGGCACACACTTTTTTTGTATGAACCATCCACAGGTTTTTCGGTTGTAAGTGGCAATAAGTTGTTACGCGTATTTTGCGAATTACCGCCGCTAATGGTGATACGTAAAGTAATTCCGCTGGGCCGTGACTCAGCTTTGATTGTCGATTCAAGGGCTGGTTTGCACAAGGCGTTTTTTGACTTCACAAACCGCTACGCAATTAAAATGTCGGTTCAGCCAATGGCGGAATCAGTCAATGAGTTCCTTGTAACAAACGAGGTTTTTCATGCTATCCGGATGACCAATGGAAAATATGGTTTTGCTACTTCGAGGAACGGAACAATTGTTACCGATTCGGCTTTCAGAATACTTTACCATCTCTCCCGCGAAGCTGGAGTGATGAACGAGACGCATACGTTTTTGTACGAGGACAAACAGCACAATATGTGGATTGCCATGGATAATGGAATCTGCAAAGTGAATGCGCAGTCTCCATTATGTAATTTCAATGATTACCAGGGCCTGAAGGGCAGTGTGCTCGATGTTGTTCGTTGCTTTGATCAGATTTTCGTTGCCACCTGGCAAGGGGTTTTTTATCAGAACACGGCATCCGAAAAAACAAAACGCGAAATATTTCTGCCAATTTCTCAAATTGCCTCGCAATCGTGGGACCTTGAATCGGTGAATATTTCTGGCAAAAATTATCTGCTTGCAGCAACTTCGGACGGAATGTTCATTATTGACAGCACGTTGAAAACAACCATGGTTTCGGATGGTAATTTCAATTATGTGAAAGCCAGAGCCGACAACAATGCGCTGGTTTATGCCGGTGGTCCGCTTATTATTAAATTCATCGATTTTACCAAAAGCATTTTAAATCCGGCTGAGACGCAGGTGCCAAATCTCGAAAGTCGTATTATTAATGCAGTTCTTTCGAGTAAAAATGAACTTTTTGTTGGCACTGCCCGTGATGGTGTGTTTGTTTTTTCAGCGGTTCCGTTATCTGAATCAACAGATGATATTGTTTTTGAAATGAGTCAGATCGGTATAAAGAATGGCTTACCTCAGTCGGATCAATACAGTGTATTTCTGTTTCACAATCAGATTCTTGTCAGTACTCAAAGTGGTTTATTCAGGCTTGTGAAAACAAACAACCAATATGTGGCAAAGCCCTTCGACAGGGAGTTTCTGGCCTTTTACAATAAATCCCAGTTCATCAATATTATTAAGGAAGATCACAATGGGGATATGTGGTTTCAGACCAATTCGAAATTGTCGGGACAAAAAAGCCTGTATTACGTAAAATGGAAAGGCAATAAAAAAGAGTTCATCAGCGCACCATTTCAGGCATTTCCTGATCTGGAATTTTATTCCATAACACCTGAAGGAGATTCGGTTGTTTGGCTGGGAAGTGATGACGGAGTGTTTTGTTTCGACTGGAGTATAAGTAATTCCTTCAGTTTCAATGAGTCATTTACTACAGCACTTCAGAAAGTTTCGTTGAATGGAGAAACAATTTTCAGCAATGTTTCCCGCAATTATCTGGTTTCAGAACCAGATCTGATTTCATTTAAAAAAGGTAACATCCGGTTTGACTTTTCAGCAGGGTATTACATTTATGAAACGCAGGTTCAATTTTCATATATGCTCGAGGGGTTTGATGATAAGTGGTCTGAGCCCTCGTCGGAAAACTACAAGGAGTACACGAATCTTCCGCCCGGGGAATACACATTTCATGTGAAAGCAATCAATCCATTTGGGGCAGAAGGCGTTTCAGCCGATTTTTCCTTTGTAATTCCGGCGCCGTGGTACAACAAGTGGTGGGCATGGGCAATCGCAATTCTTTGTGTTGCTGCAATTGTCTTTGGCATTGTTACCTATTTCAACCGACGGCTTATCAAAGCAAAATTAAGACTGGAAAACATTGTTCACAGCCGCACGCTTGAAATACAGAATCAGAAAAAAGCCATTGAAATTGAAAAGGAGAAAGCAGACAAACTGTTGCTCAACATCCTGCCAGTGAGAATTGCAGATGAATTGAAATCAACCGGCCGTTGTCAGACAGAGTTTTACCAGTCTGTCACGGTTTTATTTACTGATATCAGCGGCTTCACATCGATTTCCGAGTTAATGGATCCGGAGGAACTGGTCTCGAAACTGGATGAAATATTCACTCAGTTTGATGATATTTGTTCGCGAAATAAACTTGAGAAGATTAAGACCATCGGCGATTCGCACATGAGCGCCGGAGGTATTCCAGTCCGCAATCGGACACATGCGGTGGATGCAACGTTGTCGGCTATGGAAATGCAGCAGTTTATGGATAAGATGCGCAAGCGAAACCCAGCTGACAGCATCTGGAAACTCAGAATAGGCATCAATACCGGCGAACTTACAGCAGGAGTTGTAGGCAAACGAAAATTTGCTTTCGATATATGGGGTGACACAGTGAACACGGCAAGCCGATTACAGGATGCCGGTGAATCTGGAAAGATTAATGTTTCGAGCCGGACAGCCGAGTTGGTCTCCTCGTTTTTCGATTTGACTTATAGGGGAAAGAAACCCATTAAGCACAAGGGAGAAGTGGACATGTTTTTTGTTGATGGCATAAAACCAGAACTTAGTGTTGACGGTAAAATGCTGAGGCCCAACCGAGCTTTCTGGGAGAAATACAATGAATTGCTGGAACTTAAGTTTTTAAATTTCTGACCATGGATTTTGACAGGGTGAAAGAATATATGATGCAGCGGTTAGGGAGGGGACTGGCACCCAATCTCTATTATCACGGTATTCATCACACTATTGACGTAATGCGGGCAACAGAAGCTATTGCCGCTTCTGAAAGAATTCAGGGAATGGACAAACTCATTCTGATGACAGCTGCTCTGTTTCACGATGTAGGATTCTTAATTCGTTACAAGGAAAATGAGGATATCTCTGCAGGTATGTGCTGGAATATTCTTCCAAGATTCAATTACACACAGTCTGAAATAATGATGATTGCTCATATCATAATGTCCACATCGATTCCGCAAAAACCGGTCGATAAACTGGACAGCATTATGTGTGACGCCGACCTGGACTATCTGGGTCGCGATGACTTTTTCATTATCGGCTGTAATCTACGCAGGGAATGGAAAGAGTACGGCCGAGAACTGACCGTAAAGGAGTGGTATTATCAACAGATTGACTTTCTCTCTCAACATCATTATTTTACTAAAACAGCCACATTGCAACGGGAAGAAAAAAAATTACGACACCTGGAATATTTAATCCGGCTGGTCAATAAAAAGTAGAATTTGTCGTTCCTTTTCATATCTTTGCAAAAAACAGTATAATCCTTTAACTCACAAATATTATGGAATCGAGAAACAAAATTGTTATTGTTCCTTTTGATTTTACCGATGTTGCCGAATGTGCCGTAAATCATGCTGCAGGGCTTGCTAAACATCAGGGCTGGGCAGTTCAGCTGCTTCACATAATCAACCGTGACACCAGAGCTCTTCTCAATGTGTACAAAGTTACCGATGAACTTGTGAAAGAGCGTCTTCAGGAAAAAATAGAAGAATATTCCAATAAATACGGAGTTCCTTTCTCATTCGAGGCTAAGGAAGGCAGTATTTTCACCGATATCGGCAAAACAGCCGAAGATGTTGGCGCCAGCTTTATTGTTATGGGTACCCATGGAAAACAAGGTATTCAGCATATTTTTGGTTCCTACGCTCATAAAGTGATCACTTCAACCCGAATTCCTTTCATTATTGTTCAGAAGCGCGAATACAGAGATGGCTACAACCGCATTCTTATTCCGATTGACGACACACTTGAATCGCGTCAGAAAATTAAATGGGCCATTTATATCGCCAAGCAGTTCGACGCCACCATCCATGTTAAAGCTATGTTTCTCAACGATGAGTTGTACAAAGCTAAGATCCGCGCCGTCCTCAACAAAGTGGTCGAAGTTTTCGAAAAGAATGGGGTGAAATATGAAGCTGAAATAGTTCCTGAAACCGGAAGTTTTGCAAAACAGGTAATTGACTATGCCCGCAAAATCGATGCAGACATGCTTCTTGTTATGACAAATACCGATTCGAGTATTGTTCCTAATTTCATTCTAAATCCATGGGATGAGCAGATTATTTTCAACGATGCTTTTATTCCTGTTATGGCCATCAATCCGCGTGAAATTAACATCACCGTGGTTGGCCTTTAACGATAATTAGTAATTTCAGCCGGTTGAATCCAACACTCAACCGGCTTTTTCATTTCTGAAATTCCAATATATGACATCAAAATCCACTTTTTCAGCTTCCGACAAAAAACAGATTGAAGAACATGGACTGACAATAGCAGCCATTGAAAATCAACTGGCTGATTTCAGACGCGGCTTTCAACCAGCAGCCATTAATGCTGCAGCTACAACCAGCAATGGAATTGTATCATTTATCCAGCGACAACAACAATCGCTGGTGAATTTGTTTGATGAAAGTGCATCGGATTATTTGATAGCCCGGTTTATTCCTGCTTCAGGGGCGGCAACCCGAATGTTTCGCGACTTGTTTTCAGCTGTTGAAGCCATTAAAAATGGCTGGGATATTCCTGCACCTGCCGAAAAATTTCTGAAGAATCTAAAGCAGTTTGCTTTTTATGATGAGTTGAAGGCCGCGATTAAGAAGAATAGTCATGATCTGGATAAACTACTTGCGAAGGCTGACTGGTTGCCGGTTTTAGAGGCTGTGCTTAATAAGAAAGGATTGAATTTTGCATCAAAACCTAAAGCATTCATACCGTTTCATCGCTATAAAGAATTCACACGAACAGCGCTTGAGGAGCAGATCTACGAAGGTCTAACTCATGCTGTGGGGAATAATAACACTTTAAATATTCATTTCACAATAAGCCCGGAGCATGAAAAGGAATTTAAAGCGCTCACAAAAGAAATTCTGGCAGAGTTAAAACAGAAATGCGACATAACTGTAAAAGTTACGCATTCGTTTCAGTTGAAAAGCACCGATACCATTGCCGTTGACATGGATAATAATCCTGTGCGCGATCGCAACGGAAAACTGGTTTTCAGGCCGGGCGGACACGGTGCACTTTTGCAGAATCTCAACGATATTAAAACGGAAATGGTGTTTTTGAAAAACATCGACAATATTGTTCCCGACTGGCACCGCGATGATACCATCTGGTTTAAAAAAGTATTGGGCGGCTACCTTATGCAGTTGGTGAACGACATTCACGCCTACCTGATCATGCTCGATGACGGCAATGTGGAGGACGAAGACCTGAATGGAATGATTTCGTATGCCAAGGAAAAATTATTTATTGAAATCCCCGAGTGGCTTGAAGAAAGCGACTCTCTGGAAAAAATTGATTTTCTTTTTGGTGTATTCAACCGGCCCGTGCGTGTTTGCGGCATGGTGAAGAATGAGGGTGAGCCCGGTGGTGGACCGTTTTTCGTTGAAGACAAAAATGGAAATGTTTCGCTGCAGATTGTGGAATCATCGCAGATTGATACATCAGATGTAGCTCAAAAGAAAATCCTGCATTCGTCAACGCATTTCAATCCTGTTGACATTGTCTGCTGGAAAAACGATTTCAATGGCCAGGCATTTGATCTGAATGATTTTTGCGATCCGGAAACTGGCTTTATTGCGAAAAAAAGTTTTGAAGGAAAAGATATCAAAGCCATGGAGCTGCCCGGATTGTGGAATGGAGCTATGGCCGATTGGATCACGATGTTTGTGGAAGTTCCGTTAAGCACATTCAATCCGGTAAAGGAAATAAATGACCTTTTGAGAAAAATGCATCAATAGTTTTGTACAAATGTCCAGAATAATTTCAATATTGGTTCTTGTGTTCGCAGCTGGAATTTCCGTTGCACAGACAGGTACAGTGGAATTTCATAATAAAATTGTTTCGCAACTATCAAGGATTGATATTGCTGTAAGCCGCTTCAACCAAGGGATTGTGATGTATGACGGCGATACTATTCTCGCCACTTACAAAAATCTGCTATCGGAAACAGAAGCAACAATTGCCGAAACGGAAAAAATATCCATTGCAGCGGGTGGGGAAGAATATCACAAAGCCGCGCTTGAACTGTTCCGGTTTTATTTGCGAACATTTGAAAATGATTATTACGCTGCGGTTGCCATCATGTATCGCATTCCAATAACAGATGCCGATATTGAAGAAATGGAGCGGCTTTTCGATCACATTGAACTAAAGGAATCCATTTTTCTGAATGCATTTTTCAATGAGCAGATTGAATTCTGCGAAGCTGCGGGAATTGAAATGCAGTAGAGATTTTATTGCTTTACAATCCGGGCAATACCCGTTGAATCTCCGCTCTTAAGCTTTAGCAGATACATACCGTTTTCGAGCGAAGAAATATCAATCCCGCTTTCAGAATATTGTCCATGAAGCAGCAATTTTCCCTGCATATCGAATACTTCGAATTGAGCAATGTCGCTGGAATTAATATCGCCAATCTTGATAATATTGTCAGCAGGATTGGGATAAACACTGAGCTGCAGTTGCGATGCTTCGGGTACCGACAAATGCTGCACTTCGATGATGCTGAGCCACACATCCATCATTCCGTGAAAATCGGGAGCCAGCGTAATAGAGCGGGTATTGGTGCAGAATGCAATCTGATTACTTCCGGTCCGGACGGCTTTCGCAGTTTTCTCATTGAAAAAGTCAACGCCATCTATATCCGAGCCACCCATAAAATATGCATTAAAATCTGTAATACCATTGAAGTCGGCAATAAAAATATCTGAAAGCCCATGATTCTGGTCGTTGCATAAAGCAATTGAATCAGATTCTGTTATACCAAATGCCACCGCATGGTTTGCACTGTCAACAACAGCATCAGTAAACGTCATATCCGCATTGTCCAATGTGGCCACTGATCCGGCATGCAGATAATTCCCATTATCGTCAATCACGTAATAAAACCCATAATAATACATCAATTTATCTTCGCGAAACATGAAATCGCCATCATTGCTGTTTGAGTTCCCGATAAAGACAAAAGTTGAATCATTCAGCATTTTCGCTTCTTTAATAATATCCGTTGAAGAACCGCCATAGGTCTTTGTCCATAACGTGTCACCCATTGAATTGAGCTTCATCACAAAAACATCATTGTTGCCATTGTTACCATGTACATCAAAATTATTGGATAGTGTAGTCCCAAAAACCATAATATTCCCATCAATGAGCTGGTAAGCTGCAATACCGCGGTCTTCGCCGCTACCGCCGTAATGCCGGCTCCAGGCAATTGCAAGATTAGATTGCAGACTCATGATCCAGATGTCACTTGATCCGTAATTTCCACTCAGATTTCCATCAGAAGAAGCAGTGCTGCCGGCAAAAATATAACCACCTGCATTTTTAGGTGTAATTCGACTGGCCTGATCGTACAATGATCCTCCGAATGGTGCTCCTGCACTAAGGCCTGCAGTGAAATCATATCCTTTGATCCAGACATCATTACTACCGTGCCCGCCGGCAAAGCCATTATCTGTTGACATGCTTTCCATCAGCAAAACATAATTGGTGCTGGTCACTTCCAAGAAGTCCTTCAGATAATCATCGCTGGTGCCCCCGAATACTGCCGAGTGCACGGAGTCTCCGCTGGCATCAACTTTCATGAACCAAGCATCATCGCCTCCAATAACGGATGGAATATTTCCTCCGGCGGCTTTTGTATACCCACACCAGTAAAATCCACCATCGGATGACTGATAAAAGCGGTACATTTGTTCATATCCCGGGCCGCCATAGTTGCGGCTGAGCGTAGTGTTGATCTGCGAGAACGACGTAAACCCTGTTGTCAGCAAAACGAACAATAATAATAAAGCTTTCATGATGTTGGGGATTTTATTATTTACAAATATAGTAAAAAATTAAATCTGCTCATGAATACATCAGGAATGAGTCTCTGTCCAATAATTTCATCCGTGTAGCGAAATATAAATAGAAAAAGAACAAATCGTAACGTAGAGTTAAAAAAAAAGTATAATTTGGCTGTGAATTTATGAACAGGTCATTTTGTTTTATATCACTTTATGTAAAAGCAAGCTTTGTGTTTCTGAACATCAAGCGGCGTGACGATTTTTAGCCAGATTGTTTATTCATTTATTGCTGAAAATTTTCTTCAGCCGGAGTTACCGTATAAGGAAATTCCATTTTCAAATTTTCAAATTACCAAATATTCAAATCAGAAGTTATGAACTTACCATACGCAGAACCGTATAAAATCAAAATGGTTGAATCCATCCATATCAGCACCCGCGAAGAACGCGAGAAATGGATTTCCGAAGCACATTTCAACTTGTTTAATCTCCGTAGTGAACAGGTTTTTGTCGACTTGCTCACCGACAGCGGAACCGGCGCCATGAGCGACCGCCAGTGGGGCGCCATTATGACCGGCGACGAAAGTTATGCAGGAAGCCGCTCGTATTATCGTCTGAAGGATACCATTCACGAAATACTTGGATTTCCTTATTTTATGCCAACCCATCAGGGACGTGCTGCCGAAAATGTTTTGTTTTCAGCATTGGTAAAAGAAGGTGATATTGTTCCCGGGAACTCGCATTTCGACACAACAAAGGGACATATTGAATTCCGTAAGGCACATGCCATCGATTGTACCATCGATGAAGCTTTCGATACCGAAAACCTGCATCCATTCAAAGGAAACGTCGATATCAATAAACTGAAAAAAGTTTTTGAAATGCATCCGCACGACAAAATTCCCTTTATTATTGTTACTGTTACCAACAACACCGCTGGCGGACAGCCAGTGAGTCTTGAAAACCTGCGTGCCGTCAAGGAATTTGCAAAGAGTGTAAACAAGCCGGTGTTGTTCGACAGTGCACGGTATGCCGAAAATGCTTACTTCATCAAAGTGCGCGAAAACGCTTGTGCCAGCATGAGCATTCGCGAAATTGTACGCGAAATGTACAAGTGCGCTGACATGATGACCATGAGCTCGAAGAAAGATGCCATTGTGAATATCGGTGGCTTCATTGCCATGAACAGCGAAGAACTCTGGCAGAAAGTCAGCGTGTTCAACATCATGTTCGAAGGTTATGTGACTTATGGCGGAATGGCCGGCCGTGACATGGAAGCACTGGCTGTTGGTCTGGCAGAAGGTACCGATTTCGAATATCTGAAAAGCCGCATTTCGCAGGTTGAGTACCTGGGAAATCAGTTGATTGAGTACGGAATCCCAATCCAGAAGCCTATTGGAGGACATGCCGTGTTTATCGATGCCCTGAAGTTTTTACCTGCACTTCCGCGAGAACAATACGTAGCGCAAACATTGGCAATTGAGCTGTATCTCGAGGCTGGTGTACGTGGTGTTGAAATTGGAACACTGCTGGCCGACCGCGACCCGGAAACCCGCCTGGATCGTTTCCCCGCGCTGGAACTCGTTCGTCTTGCCCTCCCACGAAGAACATATACCAACAATCATATGGATGTGGTGGCAGCAGCACTCAAAAATCTTTGGGATCGCCGCAACGGCATAACCAAAGGATTGAAAATCGATTATGAAGCACCTATCATGCGTCATTTTACAGTTAAGATGAGCAGGGTGTAATTGCATATTATCCTCAAAAAGCCGCTGACGAGTAATCGTTTGCGGCTTTTTTTTAGCCCACTCTGTTCAATTTTCTCTTTTTTAAATTCCTTACCTTTGACTCCATTTTGGCGGGCGGTATTATTAAATGGTTTCCTGTTATGAAAAAACTACTTCTTCTTTTGTCTTTTTCCTTTTGTCTTTTGTCTTTCGCAAAAGCGCAAACTGACACGCTTACAGTGATGCAGTACAACCTGCTTAACTATAATAATTACACAAGTTATTGCACAGCCGCAAACAACAATGTTTCAAACAAAGATGCGTATCTCAAGACTATTGTTGATTACGTGCTGCCCGATATTTTCACGGTTTGCGAAATGAACCAGTTGCAGACTTCGGTTGACCGCGTGCTGACAAATGTGATGAACACCAGTGGCAGAAGCAATTATGCGAAAGGTCCAAGAACAAATTATTCTTCTTCAGATATGGTAAACATGGTGTATTACAACACTAATAAACTTGTTTATCACAGCTACACCGCATATCCAACCGATATTCGTGATATAAACGTATATACATTTTATTACAAAGATCCTGCTATAGCTGTAACCAATGACACCGCCTGGATTACCTGCATCATTATGCATCTTAAAGCGGGCAGCTACGAAGCAGATGCGGCAGAGCGACTGGCAGAGGTTACTATTTTGATGAATCAGCTCAATGCATTGAACAAACCTGGAAATTATCTCGCAATGGGCGATTTCAATACATACACATCGACTGAAGAATGCTACGATTTACTTTTAAATCACACCAATCCGAATATTCGCTTTTACGATCCAATTACAAAACCCGGCGACTGGAACAACAACTGCTCATTTGCCTCATATCATACACAATCGACACACAACGATTACAACAATGATTGCTTTGCTGCAGGCGGACTTGATGATCGTTTCGACCACATTATGGCATCGCTTGATGTTATGTCGGGTGGAAAGAACGTGAAATATATCAGTGGGTCTTATACAGCTCTTGGAAATGATGGCAACCATTGCAACGACTCAATCAATCAAGGCACGAACACATCGGTTCCTGCAAATGTTTTGGCCGCACTCATGGGCAACAGCGACCATTTACCGGTGATTCTGAAATTACAGATTGACGTGGCTACCGGCATTAACGATGAAGTAAAAGTTCCATTTGATTTTTATATTCCTTCTAATTCTGCTGATGACAATGGTATTCTGGTGTCGCATTGCAACGGAGAATTTAGCATTGAAGTAATGAATGTTACCGGAAGTCTGGTATACCGTTTTCAAACAAATGCTGCCACAGGCTATAACACAATAAATTTGTCCGATATTCCGAAAACTGCGTCCATAGCCTTTTTCCGCATCACCGATCCGGATGGCAATGTGAAAGTTTATCGGACATTACGGTAGTAGCCATTTGTCGGTTATGAGTTGTGAGTGAATGATTTAACTCGCACCTGGTTACTGACGACTAAATTTTTTTTATCGCGCGCGTATCCAGACTCGTGACTTTGATATGAATCAGACTATGCGATTACTTTAATAAATCTCCATTTAGTTCCTGATTATTTTATATCGTTTTCGCTGGGTTTCTAAAATGTATACGCCTGATGCAAGATTACTGATGTCAATTTGTTCTCTTTTCTTGTCACTTTTTGTTTGTAAAGCGACCTGCCCTATATAATCAACAATGGTGATATCGCCCAGGACAGAAGAGGATTCAATAATAATGTTATCAAATGTTGGAACCGGGTAAATTATCACCTCGTCCGGATTGTTGATTGTTGTAATGGACGATACGCTATCGTTTTCCCATTGAATACCATACAAATTGTTTTTGATATTGTCGTAAGAAATGCTGTGTATATTGGATCCATTGCTTATTGGAATTGAATTATTTGAAACTAAATTCCCGGTAGCAATATCCATTGTAGCTAAATAGGTTGCTGTTCCGCCAGTTGTATAGTTGTAAAAATATTGTTGATTGAGTTGGTCAATAGTAGAAGTGCCATCACCATTACCAAAAGTAGTTCCTGATCCAATTCTTGTTATAACGCCAGTCGTAGTATTTATTGAGATTAATGTATAAATCTGTGTGAGGCTGTTGTGTATAAGTCCGTTTAAAGTATCCAGTGCAGTATTATAGTAAAAATGGAGGAGATGTTCATCAGCGGTCAAACTCATTATTGGGCTTGAGATTAAAGCTCCTGTTATTGCGTCAATTGAAAATATCTGATTGCTTTCTAATGCAAAATAACGATGATGATTCTCGTCAAATGCTGTTACTCCCTGAAGAGTGCTTCCCAGTCCAGATATGGGATTGGTGCCTATCTGAGTATGCAAGCCATTAGTAGGATTTACAGAAGCAAGAAAAAACTGAGCGCCGTCCCAGTATAAACCATAAAGCAAGTCGTTCGTATTGTCGTATTTCAGCTCTCTTACCGTTGAGCCAGTAATCGAAAAAAATGGATTAGAGATAATTGAGCCGTTTGTAACATCTATTGAATAGAGATGGTCAGGATCGGGATCTCCGCCTTGAAAAATATATGAGCCGTGCGTTTCATCATAGCATTTGACGTTTGGATATACCCACCTTATTCCAGCTATGGCAGCACCAATTTTATTATAAGAACCGGTTGCCGGGTCAATTTGAATCAGGTATTCCCCTTGTGAAAATGAAAGTAGCGAAATAAAAGAAGCAACTAACGCCAAGATTGTTGTATAAGTTTTCATGATTGTTGATTTTTAATGGTTTTATGTCCGTATTGTCGAAACAAGTCTGGTTGCATTTTATTTCAGTATATACACCCATTCTTTTAATATAAACCCACATATGTTAGTCTGGTTGTCTGGCAAATATTTTGATCATAAAACATTAACGAATATTTAAGGTCTGCTGAAAAACGCAATGGAATTATATTAAGAGAATATGTTGCGGCGAAGTAAAATCAGCACTATTGTTTCAGTTTCTTAATGAGCATCTCAATCGACTTCCCAATGCGGTTTTTGCGCGTTTCTGTTTTTTTCGAAGAAGCAATCCATTCCACATATTCGCGGCGATGGGTGAACGACATTTTTTCGAAAATTTCTTTAGCTGTTTTATTTTTATTCAGTGCTGCTGAAAAATCGGCAGGGACATCAACTACGCGTTCTGCAGTATCTTCCATAATGACAACATCCACGGTATCGCCGGGACCTTTCCCAATGGCGTCGCGCACTTTTTTATTCAATCCGATGATATGACACGGATGGCCCATGCGGACCAACGATCCGCGATATTCAAATCCATCGAAATACGCTTTCACTTTTATTTGTCCTTTGCGCCCAAACTCTTTTTCAGCATCGTACGGGAATTCGATATAGCCCGAATCTACGGTTGGGTTTTTTATGATTTTTGTGGTGAAGCGGTATTCTTTCATTGCGCTCGTTTTATTAAAAATAAATGTATGAATTTTTATAACACCATACGAAAATATAAAATCAAAAACCCTCTTGTTCCGTTTAAAAACACGGAATGTTATTAAATCAGCTCTTCTCCCTTCAGATCAAAAATCAAAAATCTCAAATCTGACATCTTATATCAAATGGTCCACTCATCATGCACCACGGCCACCATCACAGCTTTTCCTTCAACAATTCGGAACACGATGCGAATCGCTTTCCAGTCTATTCCGTCATATTCGGGTTTCTCACCATTGATTAAGAAATCGACATAGGCGCAACCAGGATATGCTTCTTTAATATTATTGGTGGTATTGCCACGCTGAGTAAATTCATTCACGGTCACTTCCCCTTTTTTCAGAAAATCGGTGTCGTAAACAAAGTCTGCGAAATATTTTTCAATGGTCATTTTTATCGGTTCTCCTGAGCCATCGAATTCTCCCCATTGAAGGACTTCTTTTGATGTCGCTGCGTTGCGGATTTGCTGTGCGCTCAGCACATTGTCTTTGCTCGTATCGATGAAGGCATACGGCGAAAAGCGCACTCCTTGAGGCCCGACGTATTCTGCCAGCTGGTTGTATTCTTTGTTTTTGAAATGTTGCAGAATCATTTTGGCATCCTGCACGAGTTGCTCATCCGAAACGGAATCTTTCAATGAAACAGTCGTGCTGTCAGTCTTCTGTTCCTGATCAGAATTGTTTTTTGATTTATTGTTGCAGGCGACTGCAAGTACTGAAACGATAAAAAGCAACAAAAAAATATTTTTCATAATGCTGGAAATTGTGCCGGCAAATTTAATGAGATAATCAATATGTCTGCGACATCGTTTCGCTGTGACCTGAGACCACCAACGCTGCGCGCCTCGCAACCCAAATAAAAAATGACACAAAAGCTGCTGTCACGCTGAGCCCCGCCGCTGTCATGCTGAGCGGAGTCGAAGTATGAACAGCGGGATAACCTCCGTCGAAGCGTCGGCAGCGAAAATAAAAAAAGAAAGACTGATGTATAGAATGAGATCCCGGCTTCCACCGGCAGAGCTTGTGGACACGCGGTGGCCGGGAACTTGATTCGACTTCTTTTGTTGATTTTCAATTATTGTATCAACCTGATTGGGAGCCCCTGTTTTCCTCGCCAAATCTTAAATTCATTGTTATTATTATTTTATGCGTATCTTTGCAGCAACATAATTACAGGGATTCTGATTTCTTAAAACAATATGTAGACAGAGCTCACAGTGCCTCACTAAAAACATTTCATGACATTTGACGATTTCAATCTCATAGAGCCGATCAAGAAGGCTCTGATAACCGAAGGTTACACCACTCCAACCCCCATACAAACCGAAGCTATCCCAATCGCACTGCAGGGCAGAGACATTCTCGGCTGTGCTCAGACCGGCACAGGAAAAACAGCTGCATTTGCGATTCCAATTTTACAGCTGCTCAATCAGCAGCACCAGAGCGGTGTTGATAGAAAAACAATTAAAGTACTTATTGTAACTCCAACGCGCGAACTCGCGATACAGATTGGCGAGAGTTTTACCGCCTACGGAGCCAATCTTAATATTAAACATACGGTGATTTTTGGCGGTGTTCCGCAAAACGCTCAGGTAAACGCTTTGCAACGTGGTGTCGAAATTCTGATTGCCACTCCCGGACGTTTACTTGACCTGATGAATCAAAAATTTATCAGTCTGAAAAACATTAACATTCTTGTACTTGATGAAGCCGACCGAATGCTTGACATGGGATTTATTCACGATGTGAAAAAAATTCTCGCGGCCGTTCCACAGAAAAGACAAACGTTGTTTTTCTCGGCCACCATGCCGCCTGAAATTGTAAAACTTTCATCATCCATTCTTCACCAACCTGTCAAAATTGAGGTTACGCCGCAGTCTTCGACGGTTGATGTTATTGAACAATCAGTTTGTTTTGTTTCAAAAGCGGACAAACCGATGTTGCTGATGCACTTTCTGAAAGAACCTGCACTTGAAACAGTGCTCGTTTTTACACGCACCAAACACGGTGCAGACAAAGTTGTACGTATTCTGAATAAATGCAACGTAAAAGCGGAAGCGATTCATGGCAATAAAACACAAA
The DNA here is from genome assembly GCA_001769275.1 of Bacteroidetes bacterium GWF2_43_63. Lineage (NCBI taxonomy): Bacteria > Pseudomonadati > Bacteroidota > Bacteroidetes bacterium GWF2_43_63. Next base: position 89,902 of record MEOQ01000022.1, read on the forward strand.
ATAATCGCCAGCGTGCTTTGAATAATTTCAAAACAAAAGCCATTCGGGTGCTTGTTGCATCTGATATTGCCGCACGCGGAATCGATATTGAAGAATTGTCGTGTGTGGTTAATCTCGACATTCCGAATATTCCTGAAACATACGTTCATCGTATCGGACGTACTGGCCGCGCCGGTTCCGAAGGTATTGCCATTTCATTTTGCGATGTCGATGAAAAGCCATTTCTGAAGGATATTGAAAAACTGATCGGGAAGAAAATACCGGTAGTGACCAACCAGCCCTATCCGCTCGATCCGAATGCAAAAATTGAACGTACTGAACGTCCGCAGCGTCCTGAGCGCAATCAGCGGTCGGACAGAAGGCCACAGCAGGAGAAGAAAAAGCAGTCATCGCATGAAACGAGACCATCCAGAGAACAAGGACAGAAGCGCCCTGAGGGATTTCGCAAACAAAGCGATAATCACAGTGGACAGCGCGTTCTTGTGAAACGATAATTGATATCCGTTGAAAGACAACGTTAGATAAGTTGTCAAAAATTCGTACTTCTAAAATCTTATCGCGACATCGATCTGATCCGCCGCTACGGATTCCTTGGTCATGATTCAATGTTCAGATGTTTGTATTTCTTTCTTCTTTCCTTGTTCGTTGTTCATGATTCTTTATTCACTTCTTCCTTCCTTGTTCCTTGTTCATGATTCTTTATTCACTTCTTCCTTCCTTGTTCCTTGTTCATGATTCTTTATTCACTTCTTCCTTCCTTGTTCCTTGTTCATGATTCTTTATCCTGCCCCTGAAGCCATCGATAGCTCAGAATACCAATAATGGTAAGTACAATTACAAGGATCAAATATGCAATCCGCCAGTTTGCAGGACCCGTCATCATTGAATATTCCGACATGCCTCCAATGCCGGCGATAAGTGTCAGAGGCATGAAGATGGTTGTGATGAAGGTAAGGCGACGAATAGTTTTATTGGTGTTTTCCGAAGCAATAGCCATTTGATTATTAGCCATGGCAAGATGAAGCTCTATAAGGTTCTTCACAGTTTCGCGGCAGGACTCGGTGAGTTCATATAGCCGAACCACATGGTCATATACATCGCGATAGAGGTAGGCCGCTTTATTATCGATAAAATCGTGGTCATCGTGAATGATCCTGTTCAGAATTTCCCGCTCATGAAACAGACTTTTGCGCAGCAATTGAAAGGCATATCGGAGTTTCTGAATTTTCGCAAAATCAATGTCTCCAGACCTTGACAAAAGGAGATCTTCGATTGAATCCGTTTCATCTTCAAGTGCTTCAAGTGCATCCATTTTTTCATCCACGATTTTATCGATGATGTAATGCAGCAGCCACCCAGGCCCGTTGCGCCATAGCCCGTTGTTCGATTCAGACATTTTTTTCGTCAGTGCCATAATCGATTCATTGAGCCTTTCAGAGCGCGTAACGGTAATGATAAATTTATCTCCGATAAAAAGATTCACTTCCTCAGCATGAATATCTTCGTTGTGATAGTTGAATGTATTGAAGATGAGATGCGTGTTTTTTGGAAATGATTCCATTTTCGGGATCTGATCATCGTCCATGCAATCTTCGATGGCGAGCGGATGCAGCCCATATTCTTCGGGCAGCTTTTTCAGTTCTTCTTCAGTCGGCTGATAGAAATGATGCCAGATGTATAAGCTTTCGGAATCAAGTTCCGGAGCTGCCGGAAGCAGCTCGACTTTTCCGTTTGACGAAACATGCATTGCAAATGAAGAGCTCATGGGTGGAAAATTTTATTAAAGGTAAAGGATTGTTTGAAATATGAATTTCTTTTTTGAAAATTGTTGTGTGATATTCAAACAATTTCAATCAAAAATCCATTCTGAATATTCTTCATCTGTCATCCTGAGCGGAGTCGAAGGATTGGACAGATGATAGCAGTGACACTCGAAGCACTGAAAAATAATGACACTTCACGGCGTTTATCCCGCTATCGACATTTCGACTCCGCTCAGAGTGACAGAAGCTTTGCTCCGTATGGATACTACGCTCAGAGTGACAGTAGTAATTCTTATTTAATTAGACATTTTTCATTTTCCAAAATCATTTAACAAAATAAATTTGCGTACCGTTAATAAATGTATTTAATTTGCAGCTTTAATAAAGCTATTAAACATGTCAGTTAACAACGAACAAAACATGGAGAAAACCATTCTGGAGGCGGCCGAGAAGCTGTTTTTAGAGAAAGGTTTTGCCATGGTTTCTACCACCCAAATTGCCAAAGCAGCCGGCTGCAATCAGGCACTTGTACATTATTATTACCGGACAAAAGACCGCCTGTTCGAAGCCATTTTTGCCGACAAGCTGAAAACTTTTTTCTCCGTGATTTTTCAGACACATGATGAATCACTGACATTTGAAGAGAAGCTGAAAAAGTATATCGGCGCTCACTTCGATATGCTGATGGCCAATCCAAAACTGCCATTTCTTGTCGTTAATGAACTTACCACAAATCCATCACGGATAGATTCTTTGAAAGAAATGCTCGGGCCAACCATCAACCATGCGTATGAACCTTTTCAAAAAGAACTCGATGTCGAAATTGAGGCTGGGCGCGTCAGACCAATATCCATCCCCGATATTATTTATTCAATGGTAGCGCTCAATGTGATGGTTTTTATCGGCACGCCCATCATGAAAAAAATCCTGTTTCTTGACGAATCGCATTTTAATTATATGTTGCAATATCGGAAAGAGGAAAACATCCGGATTATTCTAAGCAGTCTGAAGCCTGATGCAGAAACAGAAAAAATCGCAAAATCAAAAAAACGAAAATAGTCATGTCAACACGACTTTTATTACTCTTGTTGTTGATTGCGTCAATACCGGCAACGTCGCACGCACAGCTGACTTTGGAGCAGTGCTACGAAAAGGCACGCAACAACTATCCTTTGGTGAGTCAGTACGGGCTCATTGAAAAATCCGAAGCATACAATCTTTCAAACGCTGCGAAAGCCTGGTTGCCGCAGCTTTCATTTTCGGCCAAAGCCACCTGGCAATCCGAGGTTATTGAATTGCCTTTTACCATGCCGGGCGTCGGCGAAATGGATCATGATCAGTATCAGGCCACGCTTGAACTGAGCCAGACTGTGTGGGACGGTGGTGCAACAGGTGCGCGCCGCGAAATGTACAAAGCCTCTTCGGAACTGGAAAAACAGAAGTACGAAGTGGATTTGTACACCATTAAAGAAAGAGTAAATCAATTGTATTTCGGAATTCTTTTATTGAATGAACAATTGAATCTGAACGCAGTTTTACTGAAGGATCTCGAAACGAATTACAATCGCGTTGAAGCTTCGATGAACAACGGAATGGCTTCGCAGGCCGATCTCGATGCTGTTCGTGTTGAACAGCTCAAAGCCGGACAAATGAAAGCAGAATTGCTGGCTTCGGAAAAATCATTTATTGAAATGCTGTCGGCATTTACCGGCGAAAATATTTCTATTGAAACAGTATTTGTCAAGCCCGATGCTTCTCTCATTTCGCAGGAGACAAATTCAATTCTTCGTCCTGAGGTGCAGCTGTTCGATGCGCAAAGCAATTTGTTTGCAAGTCAGCAGAAAATGGTTCGGGCCGGAACGATGCCTAAGCTGGGACTATTTGCGCAGGGCGGGTATGGAAAGCCCGGATTGAATATGCTGAGTAATGAATTAAATCCGTTTTTTATTGGCGGGGTGAGGCTCAGCTGGAATATCAGCGGATTTTATACGCAAAGCAACGAGATACAATTATTGAAAATAAATCAGCGTGGAGCCGATATTCAGAAACAGACTTTTTTGTTCAACACCAACATGAAGATTGCACAGCAACGCAACGAAATTGCAAAATTTCAGGAGCTGCTGAAATCGGACGATGAGATTATCCGGCTGCGGCAGGGAATACAGCACACTACCGAAGTGCGTGTTGAAAACGGCACAGCGACAGCGTCGGATCTGATCCGCGATCTGAATGCAGTGAACCGTTCCATGCTTGACAAAGCCATGCATGAAATGCAAATGCTCAGTGCCATGTACAATTTAAAGAATTCAACAAACCAATAAAAAAACTGTCCAATGAAAACCGTAAAATATTTCCTTTTATCTCTGTTGATTTTCTCCGTAACCTCGTGTGGAAGCAGCAATGGTGAAACTGACGCGACTGGCGTTTTCGAAGCCACCGAAATCATTGTGTCTTCCGAAGCCAATGGGAAAATCATTGAGCTGAATGTAAACGAAGGCGATGAGTTGAAAAAAGATCAGCGGATTGCCATTATCGACAGCACGCAATTGTATTTGAAAAAACTCCAGTTGCAGGCCAGCGCAAAAGGCGTCAGAAGCCGGAATCCGAATGTGCGGGTGCAGATTGCCGCCACGCAGCAGCAGCTCGAAACAGCTCGTTCGGAAAAGAAGCGCATCCAAAATCTGGTGAATGCAAATGCTGCCAACAGCAAACAACTCGACGATATAAATGCACAAATTCTTGTACTCGAAAAACAAATGGCGGCACAGAAGGAAACACTCGAAAACACCAGTTCGGGCGTTGGCAGCGAATCCGACGCACTAGAAATTCAGATTGCACAAATCGAGGATCAGTTGCTCAAATGCAAAGTGCTGAGTCCGATTGCAGGAACCGTTCTGGTGAAGTTTGCCGAACAAGGCGAATTTGCTTCAACCGGTAAACCTATTCTTAAAATGGCAGATACTGATCACATGTTTCTGCGTGCTTATGTGACGGCCGATCAGCTTACAAAAATCAAAGTCGGGCAAAAAGTAAAGGTGCTTGCAGAATCCGGTCAGGACGATAATCGTGAATTTGAAGGAACAGTGACATGGATTTCGGATAAATCGGAATTCACGCCAAAGACCATTCAAACGCAGGATGAGCGCGCCAATCTGGTGTATGCGGTGAAAGTCGCTGTAAAGAATGATGGGTTTTTGAAGATCGGCATGTATGGCGGAATCATTTTAGGGGAATAATAAAATGTCAGTACTTGTCGAAAATATCTGCAAAAAATACGGTGCTGTTCAGGCATTAAATGGCGTCAGTTTTTCCGCCGAAAAAGGAGAAATATTTGGCATCATCGGACCCGACGGAGCTGGGAAGACCACTTTGTTCCGAATACTCACCACGTTGATTCTTGCAGACAGCGGAACCGCTCTGGTAGATGGTTTTGATGTAGTGAAAGACTACAAGAAAATCCGGCATCTGGCCGGGTACATGCCCGGACGTTTCTCGTTGTATCAGGACCTGACTGTTGAAGAAAATCTAAAAGTATTTGCCAGTGTTTTCAATACCAACATTGCTGAAAACTACAATTTGATCCGCGACATATACCAACAGATTGAACCATTTAAAAAACGCCGGGCAGGAGCATTGTCAGGCGGAATGAAACAAAAACTCGCCCTGAGTTGTGCACTGATTCATAAACCATCGGTGTTGTTTCTCGATGAGCCCACTACCGGTGTGGATCCCGTTTCGCGCAAAGAATTCTGGGAGATGCTGAAGAAATTGAAAGTTGAAGGAATCACCATTCTTGTATCGACCCCATATATGAATGAAGCTGCCATGTGCGACCGCATCGCCCTGATTCAGTCGGGAAAGATTTTCAAAACCGATACACCGGATAACATAGTAAAGGATTTTGGCGAAATCATCTGGGCAGTCAGAAGCCGCAACATGTCAAAGCTGCTGACTGATCTGAGAAACCATCCTTCCACCGGCATCTGTTATGCTTTCGGAGATGCGCACCATGTCCTTATTGAAGATGCTGCGCTGACAACCGAAGAACTGAAAATGTCTCTAACTGCACAAGGTCACGAAATGGTTGATGCCTTTCCGATTGAGGCAGGAATTGAAGATTGTTTTATTCACTTAAGCACCAAAAAATAATGAAGGACGTAATTGTTGCCGATCAGCTGACCAAAAAATTCGGATCTTTCACTGCGGTCGATCACCTTACTTTCACCGTGAAGCAAGGGGAGATTTTTGGTTTCCTGGGTGCCAACGGAGCAGGAAAAACCACCGCCATGCGAATGCTGTGCGGATTGAGCAAACCAACGTCAGGAACGGGATTGGTAGCGGGTTTTGATATAGCTCACCAAAGCGAGCAGGTGAAAAAAAGCATTGGATACATGAGTCAGAAATTTGCTTTGTACGAAGATTTGAAAGTGTGGGAAAATATTCGTTTGTATGCCGGGATTTATGGAGTGCCGGATAAGGAAATTGCTCCGCGCACCGACGAGATGCTTTCGTCCATTGATTTTCTTTCAGAGAAAAACACGCTGGTAAAATCGTTGCCCCTTGGATGGAAACAGAAGCTGGCTTTTTCGATTTCGATTTTTCACCGGCCGCAAATTGTATTTCTGGATGAGCCCACCAGTGGTGTTGATCCGGTAGTGCGACGACAATTCTGGGAATTAATTTATAAATCATCCGATGAGGGCATCACGGTTTTTGTTACCACCCATTATCTCGACGAAGCCGAATATTGCAACCGTGTTTCAATAATGGTGGATGGAAAAATGGCTGCACTTGATACGCCGTCGGAATTGAAAAAAGCAGCAGGAGTCGATTCTATGGAAAATGTTTTTCATCAGCTCACGAGAGGTGCCAACCGTAAAGCAGATTGATATGAGACAGTTTTGGATATTTACTCAGAAAGAATTTTATCACATCCTTCGTGACCGATGGACCATGATAATTTTGTTGGTGCTGCCCGTTGTTATGCTCATTCTTTTCGGCTATGCCATCACCACCGAAATCCGCAATTCCCATTTTGTTGTGTTTGACCCTTCGCGCGATGTTGCAACACAGGGCATCGTAAACAAACTCGAAACCAGCGAGTATTTTGTATTCGACGGATATGTAAACAGTCCCCAGGAAGCAGAACAAATTTTCCAACAAGGCGATATTGGAATGTTTATCATTTTCGGAGAGAACTTTTACAACAGCATGCTGCATACCGGAGATGCGCAGGTGAGAATTGTTACCGACGGGTCTGATCCAAATACTGCGAATACGCTCACGCTGTATGCACAGAATCTGATGCTCTCGTACCAGCAGGATATTTTCAAATCGGCAGCAGTTCCGTATCAGATTGAACCGGAGATCAGACTGCTGTATAATCCCACCATGAAAGGATTGTACAATACGGTGCCTGGGGTGATGGGCATGCTCATCATGCTTGTTTGCGCCATGATGACATCCGTTTCTATTGTGCGTGAAAAAGAAAAGGGCAATATGGAAATTCTGCTTGTTTCGCCCATGAAACCCATCAGTATTATTCTGGCGAAAGTGGTTCCGTTTTTCATGATATCGTTGTTGAATTTTGCCACCATCATTTTTATAGCCACTGTTATTATGGGGGTGCCGGTAAACGGAAGCTGGTTATTACTGATTGCCGTTTCACTGCTTTTCATTTTTGTATCGCTGGCCATTGGCATTCTGATTTCCACTCTCGTCAGCAGGCAGATGGTTGCTTTGCTCGCCTCGGCAATGGGGTTGCTGTTACCTGCCGTTTTATTGTCGGGACTGATATTTCCTGTTTCAAGCATGCCGTTTGCGTTGCAAATGGTTGCGCAGATTTTACCGGTGAAGTGGTATATCGAAGCAACACGCGCGATTATGATCATGGGTGTTGGATTTTCCGCTATAGCTACACAGGTGGTCGTATTGTCAACTATGGCCATTTTACTTCTTGTTCTTAGTTTGCGAAATTTCAAAATCAGACTGGATTAATTATGCTGAAATACCTGCTCGAAAAAGAGTTCAAACAGTTTTTCCGGAACAAGGCGCTTCCGAAAATGATGATTATTATGCCGCTGGTAGCCGTTTTGATTTTCCCCCTGGCGGCTGATTTCGAAATCAAAAATATCAATCTGAGTATTGTCGATCACGACAAATCATCGTATTCGCGTTTGCTCATTCAGCATGTGCAGGCATCGGAATATTTCAAAGTGACCAACGTCTCGGAAACGTTTTCCGGTGCTTTGCAATCGGTCGAAAAAGGGAAGTCGGACATGATTCTGGAAATTCCAACCGGCTTCGAAAAAGACCTTGTGAAGGAACAGAAAACACAGGTTTTGATTGCTGCCAACACCGTGAACGGAATGAAAGGAGGCATAGGCAGTTCGTATCTTGCAAGCATCATCCGGAGCTTCAGTTCCGAAGTGAGAGCTGAATGGTTTTCGGGAAGCAGCAGATTGAATGCGCCCCGATTTGAAATCATTCCCGACTATCGTTTCAATCCGCAATTGTTGTATCGGGTGACGATGATACCGGCCATTATGATTATGATTCTGGCTATGGTTTCCGGCTTTTTGCCCGCATTGAATATTGTCGGAGAAAAAGAAGACGGAAGCATCGAACAGATGAATGTAACTCCCGTAAAAAAGTTGTATTTCATTTTGTCGAAGCTTATACCATACTGGGCACTTGGGTTTGTAGTAATCAGTATTTCATTTTTAGTCGCCTATATTGCCTATGGGTTAGTACCGGCCGGAAATCTGCTTGTAATCTACGTTTACGCCTCATTGTTCGTATTTGCATTTTCTGGTTTTGGGTTGGTGATTTCCAATTATGCACAGACCATTCAGCAGGCAATTTTCATGATGTTCTTTTTTGTGATCACATTTATTTTTCTGAGTGGGCTATATACCCCGGTCGAAAATATGCCGGGCTGGGCACAAGTCATCAGCAACTTCAGTCCGTTGAAATATATGATACAGGTGTTGCGTCTGGTTTACCTGAAGGGAAGCGGCTTTGCAGAGTTGACGACTCAGCTTGTAGCTCTGATTTCATTCGCGGTTTTTTTCAATGGATGGGCAGTTTTAAGTTACCGGAAAAGCAGCTGAATTTTTCAATTTGAGTTCCGGAATTTTCCGGGAGCATCCTTTTTTTCTTTTTTCTTTTTTTCTTGGGTTAACCGGATACGATTCCAAAATCAGTGTCCGGTTTTTTTGTGCATCGATGAAAAGCGCTGTTCATGCGGGTATACAAGAATTGATGTGTAAGAAGAAACGACTTTTAATTGCAAATGCAGTTTAATCGAAAATTTATTTTTTGCGACTTGAATTTATTTTTTGCGACTTGAAATAATTTATGCTGTTTTATGCGTCCATTTTTCATCAGCATAATGAAAATAGTAGTATTTATGCGGGTTACATAATGCAACAATGTTGATTGATTTTGCGTAAAAAGTTCTGATTACAGGTGAAATATTTTTAAGCGTCAAATACTTTTCAAACGGGAATTGTGAATAACTCCGACACGTGTTTTCGAAAAACCTAGTGTTCATGCAATGTTTCGCATGTTTTTTAATTTTCAGATTTGTTGATAAAAAACAATTGCTAATAAATGAAAAATGTTGCATTGAATAAAAAATGATTATTTTTGCTGCGAATAAAAAAAGTTTTGAAAAAGAATTTTATGGCATCGAAGAAACGCGTTTACATTTTTGGAAACAAAAAAGCAGAAGGAAAAGCAGATATGAAAAATCTGCTTGGCGGCAAAGGAGCAAACCTTGCTGAAATGAACCTCATCGGACTTCCGGTTCCTGCCGGCCTTACAATCACCACCGAAGTGTGTAATGAATATTACGCCATTGGTGAAAAGAAGATGAAGGATGTCCTGGGAAAAGAAATGAAAGACGGATTAAATTTCATTGCGAAAGTAATGAACGCCGGTTTTGGCGACAAAAAAAATCCGCTGCTGTTATCCGTTCGTTCAGGTGCTCGTGCATCGATGCCTGGAATGATGGAAACAATTTTGAATGTTGGTTTGAATAATGAAACGCGCGAAGCGTTGATTGCAAAAACAAACAATCCTCGTTTTGTTTACGATAGTCAGCGTCGCCTTATTCAAATGTATTCGGATGTGGTGATGGAAAAAGCTGCCGGTATTGAACCTGCCGAAGGAAAAGGAATCCGTCATCAGCTGGAAAAAGAACTTCAGAAAGTAAAAGACCAACGTGGTGTGAAATTGGACACTGACCTTTCTGCTGACGATCTTAAAAATCTCATTGAAGTCTATAAATATAAGGTAAAGGAAGTTTTAGGTAAGCCTTTCCCGGAAGATCCCATGGAACAATTATGGGGTGCTGTCTTTGCTGTATTCCGCAGCTGGAACGGAAAGCGTGCTATCAGTTATCGCGCTATCGAAAACATTCCCGAAGCTTGGGGAACCGCTGTAAACGTCCAGGCGATGGTGTTCGGAAACATGGGTGATTCATCTGCAACAGGTGTTGCTTTCACCCGTAATCCTGCAACCGGCGACAATTATTTTTATGGTGAATGGTTAGCCAATGCACAGGGCGAAGATGTTGTTGCTGGTATTCGTACCCCAAACCCCATCAACGAAGTTGGTAAAAACGAGCACAACAAACATCAGGTGAGTCTTGAAAAAGGTATGCCGGTTGTGTACAAAGAACTCGATGCCATTCAGAAAAAACTGGAAAAGCATTATAAAGATATGCTTGACATCGAATTCACTATTCAGGACGGACGTTTGTGGATGCTTCAGTGCCGCGTTGGAAAACGCAATGGTACTGCGGCTGTTCGCATGGCGCTGGATATGGCCGATAGTAAAATCATCACCGAAAAAGAAGCAATTCTTCGTGTCCAGCCTTCGCAGCTTGACGAACTTTTGCACCCGATTCTTGATGCCAATGCTGAGAAAAAAGCAAAGATCATTACCAAAGGTCTTCCTGCAGGTCCTGGTGGTGCAGTTGGAAAAATTGCCTTCACATCGAAAGATGCCATTGAATTTGCAAAGAAAAACATCAACTGCATTCTGGTTCGTGAAGAAACAAATCCCGAAGACATTGATGGTATGCGCGCTGCAGTTGCTATTCTTACTGCCCGAGGTGGTATGACCAGTCATGCTGCTCTTGTTGCCCGCGGTTGGGGAAAATGCTGCATCGTTGGTGCTGGTGAAGTGAAAATTGATGCTCACAAAAAAACCATGATTGCTGGTAACACCACATATCATGAAGGCGATGTGATTTCACTTAACGGTAGCAAAGGTCATGTGTATGAAGGTGCAATCGGAATGGTGAGTGCCGCTGAAAATCTATTTTTCATTCGTTTCATGAAGCTGGTTGATAAATACCGCACCATGAAAGTCCGCACCAATGCTGATACTCCTGATGATGCAAAGAAAGCTTTGGAATTTGGCGCCGAAGGTATTGGTCTTTTCCGCACCGAGCATATGTTCTACGGACGTGGCAGCGAAAATGCATTGTTCTCACTTCGCAAAATGATTATTTCAAATACAAAAGAAGAACGTCAGAAAGCCATTGACGAATTGTATTCATTTGTAAAGAAAGACATCAAAGGCACACTGGAAGCTATGAACGGTTATCCCGTAACCATTCGTACGCTTGATCCGCCGCTTCACGAATTTGTTCCTCAACAGGAAGCTGCCCGTGCCGAACTTGCAAAAAGTCTGAACATTTCGATGGACGAATTCTGCAGACGTGCTGATCTTCTTCACGAGAACAATCCAATGATGGGACACCGTGGAGTTCGTTTGGGAATTACCTATCCTGAAGTTACCGAGATGCAGGTACGTGCTATTTTCGATGCAGCTGCCGAACTGATCAAAGCAGGCAAGAAGCCTTATCCTGAAATCATGATTCCTGTTACATGTATTGAAACGGAGCTTGCTCATCAATATGCGATAATTAATAAGGTATATTCCGAAGTTCTTAAGAAACATAATCTGAAAGATATTCCTCATCTTGTAGGAACGATGATCGAAATTCCACGTGCTGCGCTGAATGCAGATAAATTGGCAAAGTATGCACAGTTCTTCAGTTTCGGCACCAACGACCTTACACAGATGACCTTCGGTTTTTCACGTGACGATATCGGCGGATTCCTGCCCGATTATCTTGACCAGAAAATTCTGCCGGTAGATCCTTTCCAGGTTATTGACCGCAACAGTGTGGGTGAATTGATGAAAATTGCGTGTGAACGTGGTCGTCAAACCAGAAAAGAAATTAAACTGGGTATTTGTGGTGAGCATGGTGGCGAACCCAATTCTGTAGAATTCTGCTACAGTCTTGGAATGGCCTATGTGAGCTGCAGCCCGTTCCGTGTTCCGATCGCCCGCCTGGCTGCTGCACAGGCTGCTCTCAAAACAGAAAAAGCAGCAAAAGAGAAAAAAGGAAACCCAATTAAAAACGCAAATAAAATGGAAAAAGCAACCCCGAAAAAAAAGGTAGTAGCTAAAAAAGCCGCTCCAAAAAAAGCAACTGCTGTGAAAGCAAAAGCTGCCCCGAAAAAAGCTGTAGCTAAAAAAGCTGTAGCTCCTAAAAAAGCTGCTGCTAAAAAAGTTGTAGCTAAGAAAGTTGTAGCTAAAAAAGCTGTAGCTAAAAAAGTTGTAGCTAAAAAAGCCGTAGCTAAAAAAGTTGTAGCTAAGAAAGCCGTAGCTAAAAAAGTTGTAGCTAAGAAAGCCGTAGCTAAGAAAGTTGTAGCTAAAAAAGCCGCTCCAAAAAAAGCTGCTGCAAAAAAAGTTGTAGCTAAGAAAGTCGTGAAAAAAGCTGCTCCAAAAAAAGCCGTAGCTAAAAAAGTTGTAGCTAAGAAAGTAGTGAAAAAAGCTGCTCCAAAAAAAGCCGTAGCTAAAAAAGTTGTTGCTAAGAAAGTTGCTCCTAAGAAAGCTGCTGTGAAAAAAGTAGTGAAAAAAGCAGTGAAAAAAGTTGCTGCTCCTAAAGCTGCTCCAGTTGTAGCTAGCAAAAAGTAAATCGTAGATTATTCTGCATAAAGCCCGCTGCGAAGCGGGCTTTTTTTTTAGCTGGTGCGCGAATAAATCGCGCACCAGCTAAAAAAAATACGTTCCCGCGCGATTCAATCGCGCGGGAACAATTATTTAATTCCAAAAAACAATCCGTCGCCAACTGGAATAATGGTGCGGCTGTGCCAGGGCAGGGCAGCGGCATCGCTGAGAAAAGTCTTTACGCCGGTGCTTTCTTTGGTGGGTTTTGTATTTTCATCAAACATCTTTCCACCCCAGAAAACATTGTCGGCCAACAGCACGCCGCCCGGCCTCAGAAGCGGGTATGTTAGATTCAAATATGCCGAATAATTTTCCTTGTCGGCATCGATATAAATAATATCAAATGATGCTATATTACTTGAAAATTCTTTTTGAATTATTTCGGTGGCATCGCCAATATGAAGTTCTGTTTTTTCGGTCAGCAAAGCGGAAGCAATATTGTTTCGGATTCTGCTTTCCAGTTCTGCGTTTTTCTCAATGGTAATGATCTTTCCGACATCGGTTAATCCCGAAGCCAGACATAGGGTCCCATAGCCCGTAAACGTCCCTATTTCGAGAATGCGATGCGGTTTTGAAAGCACCGAGATCATGCTCAGCAATTGTCCCTGCAGCTCATTGGTAATCATCTGCGGATACATCACATTCACCCAGGTGTCGCGAAACACGGCTTTCAGTACATCGCCCGAAGGCGTGCTGTTGTTCAGACAGAATTTTTCTATGGCATCGCTGAGTGTACTCATTTTTTTTCGATGGAAATGCGGCTGAATTTTTCGAAGTCCAGCATTTTTGCAGCGACCCTATTTATTGATTCGCGTTTGGTTTTTCCAAGCTCTTTCATCAGGTCGGGGATTTGGACAATCTGATTGAAATACTGATAAAATTTCGCATGATACATGGCTTCATTCAGCGCTGGTTCAAAGAACATGGTGTATTGACTTTTCGTCATTCGTATCAGCGTGTCGAATTCATCTTTTGTCAGGCCGTTGTTCCGGTAATGATCAAATATATCAGCGATAACTTGCATTGCTTTCCAGGTGCGCTGTTTGTCGCAGGTGAAATAGGTAAAGAAAAGTCCTTTGTCGCGATAGCTTTGCAATGATGCTTCAACGGTGTACGAAATACCTCTTTTTTCACGCATTTCCATATTCAACACTGAGCTCATGGCGCTGCCTCCAAGGAACGATGACAACAGATAAACAGGCAACTGATCGTCGTGCGTAAAATGAGGCCCAATGCGGCCAAGAATAATATGTGCCTGACTGACATCGTCGTTCAGGACTTTGATTTTTGGTTTATCTTCCCGTATGAGTTTTGTGAGATTAATCGCACGTGTGCTCTTCACTTTTGATGTAAAATGCTTTGCTATGATTTTTTTTATCTGATCTTTTGTGCGGCTGCTTACAACAGAGATCTGGAAATCGCTACGTACCGTTTTGTAAAGTTTTTTCAAGTCCCCAAGTGTCATGCGATTTACCGACGCTGCTGTTCCAAGAATCGGATGACTTAGCCCGTTGCCTGTAAGCATCAACCGCTCCCACTCATCGTAAATAAATTCTTCCGGCGTATCACGGTACGATTTTATTTCATCGCAGATGACCTGTTTTTCCTTTTTCAGTTCCTTTTCATCGAACACAGAATTATTGACAATGTCGGAAAGTATCAGGCAAATTTCATCCATGTATTGATCAGGGTAGGAGACATGAAGGATCATGTTTTCCTTGGTAGTAAAGGCGTTGAGGTCGGCTCCGAGATGTTCGATGCCACAGATAAGATCAAAATAGTTGCGGGTTTTTGTTCCTTTGAAAAGCATGTGTTCGAGCAGATGTACTGCGCCCTGCAGCTTTTCGGGATCGGAGGATGAGCCACGGTTGAAGTGAATAACCATATGGCCGATCTTCTGATTACGCTGGATGTAAATCAGCGGTAATCCGGTTTTTAGAATTTGCAGTTCTGCCATTTCAACTTGTGCTTTTTGCGAATTGATTGCAAATGTACGTGTTTGCCCGAAACAGTGAACAAAATAGCACATTGTTTTCTTTGCATATGGCTGAAATTCTATACTTTTGCCCGTTGTCCCAACCTGCGATTCACATACATATTTGAATGAAAAAGATATTCAAAACTTTCTCGTTTGCTGTCCGGCGTTTTCTTGCTCAACACTGCAAACCAATATTAAGATGTTATTATAAGCATCTGTGGAAGCCCGCCGCTGGCTCTCTTGCTGCACATATAGATGCATTTTCAAAATCGCTGAATTCGGTTCGCTTTATCCAGGTCGGCAGCAATGATGGCATTCAGCATGATCCTTTGCATAAATTCATTATCCGTGATCGTTGGAGCGGAATACTCACAGAGCCACAACCAGAGGCCTATCAATTGCTCAAAAAACTTTATTATGGAATGGACATCATGCCGCTCAATGCAGCAGTAGATAGTCATGTTTCAGGCAGAATTCTATACCGGATTTCTTTTACGCGACAGCGCTGGGCGACTGGATTGAGCTCATTCAACAGGTCCCAGATTGAAAAAGTAATTGAGTCGGGATACGTAGATAAACGCTGCAAAAAGGAAGGGGTTACGCCACCTGCTGACAAGAAGGATTATATTGAAGAAATCAAGGTCAAATGCATGAGCTTCTCTGAAATATTGGGCAGGTGGCCGGTTGAAGAAGGTATTGATTTGCTGCACGTCGATACAGAAGGGTATGATTACGAAATACTGAAACAATTTGATTTCAATCGAAGCAAGCCCGGCATGGTGATTTTTGAGCATTCGCATCTGAGCGAAGCCGATTATGCTGCCGCTGTTTCTATGCTTGAGTCATTCGGATACAAGTCAACCCGACTATCTTCGGATACGGTTGCAACGAAATAGTGTACGGTTTGACGTAGTCAAAAAAAATTCGGTTGAAATATGCTGGGCTTAGTTTGGAAGCTAAGCCCAACCGAAAATATTTTTTTGACCACGTCAAACCGTTATTCAGTCTACATTTCAAAGCATCCATCTCCAATCTGATAAATTGCCTTTATGAACTTTATAAACTTTTTATTTTACAAACTTAATCGGATCTATTGAAGCTTATTTATCCCTCTTAGATAGTTTCAGTTTAAACAAAGCCGGCCTGTGGAGCGGATTTCCTTCAGACGAAATATAGATTTCTTCGGTGCTGACAATCACAACAGCTTCGGTTTGCAAGGCTGGCCTGAGCCAGAACGTGCGTCGCTTAAATGGGCGGCGGAGCGCTTCCGAGGGTTCGGTATTTCTATTTACGATCACAAAAGGAATGTACCAGCGATAACCGGTCATGACCAGCAGTTTGTTTTTTGTATCGTAATCGGCTCCTGTAATCTGGCCCCGGATGCGGGCTGAGTCGATGGGTGTAATTTTATTTAGTTCATAATTGATTTCAACCCGAAACAGGTATGTGTATTTTTCGCCGTGATTTTTCGTGATCAGAAACATACTATCGTTTGCAAAAAACATGGCTTCGAAATCGAAGGGAGCCAGCGGATGATCGCATACAAACTGCGTTTCCATCCTTTCTTCAGACAGGGTATCGAAAAATTGTTTGTATATCGTTAGCGTATCGCGATTGCGCAGATTGTTGCCGATATCGCCAATGAAATATGCATCACTGTCGTTGGCCATTGCTTCCCAGTCAATGTTGGTCCTGTGAATGAAATCCCAGCATTCAAGGTAATTTCCGTTTTTGTTTATTTCATAAACGAAGGGACCGTTTCCACTGTCTTCGATAGTATATAATTTATTACTGTCATCAGAAACAGCCAGCCCTGAAGTCTCAACTGCGCATTTAAGAAATTTTTTATCATGCAATCTGATTGCGCACGACGATGCAATGAATGTCAGCAGCAGAATAAACAGTGCACGCATCGTCAGATGATTTTTGAAACCACCGACATAATGATGGCTGCAGCCACCGCTGCATTGAGCGATTCCGGGCGATCATTGTTGTTGGAGGCCGGAATCGAAATGCGGCGCTGTACCAGCGATTCGAGACTTACAATCCCATGTGCTTCGCTCCCGATAATCACAGCAAGCGGAGCATTTATTTCTGCTGTAAAAATACTTTCTCCATCCATGAAAGTTCCGAAAATGCAGGTTCTTTCATCAAGCATGGACGCGATTTCTTCGGATGAGCGGTAAAAAACATTTACACGAGCCAGGCTTCCCATCGTGCTTTGCACCACTTTGGGATTATAAATGTCGACGCCGTTTTGAGTACAAAGTATGTTTTTTATTCCGAACCAGTGCGTCGAACGCAGGATGGTGCCCATGTTTCCGGGATCGCTGATGTTGTCGAGAATTAAAGTGACGTATTGTTGTTCGAATTTATTTTCTTCAGGAATTCCGAAAACGGCGCAGACATCATGGGGCTGTTTAAGAAGCGAAAGTCGCTCCAACTCTTTGTTTGAAACGCCTTCGATATTTAATTGCGGATATTTTTTCTGCCATTCAGTGGTGCAATTGTGTAGTGTGTAAATGTTTTTTGCATACAGACCGCTTGCAATCAGATCAGAAACCACCTTGGGCGTTTCAGCGACAAAAAGATTGTGTTCTTCGCGCGAAGACTTGTCTTTGAGTGAACGAAATAATTTTATTTCTGAAGCAGAAGGCATGTGACAAAGGTAGTGAAATCTGGTATTTTGTGTAACCCGAATTCTCAGAACGAAGCACCGACTCCAATCGAGAACAAACTAAAGGACGGTTTTTCGCCCGTCAGTCCTTTGAATCCATAAATAGCGGCATTTCCGGCGGCCATTTCAACCAGGTCTGTTGATCCAAACATTAGAATTGAAGAGCCAGTGAACCCGACATGAAAGAACACGCCACCTTTGGGTTTTTGATAGCGGTAATGCATGCTGAAAGTGCTTGTCGGTACTGCATAATGTTTTGTAACACCATCCTCTTCGGAAAAATAATTTCCATAATGTCCGGCCCAGCCGATTCCCATTTCGAACAGATGGGCAGAACGCCCGAAAATGAAGGTGCATTCGGCGGTTCCGTTTATTATGGTTAGTTTATCAAGTTTTGGCAGATTAATAAAAAATCCGCCTATCTTGGTGCCGATATTCAAAACGCCATTTTTAGTCCAGATGCGTTCATAATTGAGTGATCCGGGTATGGTTGGTCCAAGCACATTAATATAAAAGCTATTGGAGCTGGAGCGCACGCCTTTCTGGCGTTTGGTTTCGTCGGTTTGTGCAAAGGAAACCGTTGCTGACAGGAAAAGGATCAGAAGAGTCAGTACAATTTTATTCATGGGTGGATGTTTGAGTGCAAAAATAATAATTATGAGTACGGAATGCAAATTTGCGTTAGGAAAGGAAAGCGCACGGATTACAAATCCGCGTGAGGTGTAGAGTTGTAATTGCAAATTCGCGCGAGGAAAGGCAATAAAAAAAGCTGCTCACGATTAATGAACAGCTTTTTCGAAATAGAATAAAGGATTATTCTTCGCCGACCACCTCGATGGTGATTTCGGCTTTGATGTCCTTATACAAGTTCACTTTTGCCGTATAGGTTCCGGTTTCCTTGATGGTATCGTTGGCAACCTCAATTTTCTTGCGGTCAACATCGAAATTGTGTTGTTCTTTGAGCGCTTCAGCAACCTGAATATTATTGACGCTTCCGTAGATTTTGCCTGTAGCAGCGGCTTTTGTTTTAATGACGAGTTTCACGTCTTTCAGTTTTTCAGCCAAAGCTTCGGCTTCTTTGCGGATTTTATCTTCTTTGAATGCGCGCTGTTTCAGATTTTCAGCAAGAACTTTCCTGGCGGACTCGGTAGCTATAATAGCCATTCCGCGGGGGATAAGAAAATTGCGGCCGTATCCGGGACGAACTTTTACGCAGTCGTCTTTGTATCCTAGATTTTTCACGTCTTGTGTGAGTATGACTTCCATAATTTATCCCTCCTGGTTATTTTAAAAGGTCAGTAACAAAAGGCAGCAGAGCAAGATGACGAGCGCGTTTGATGGCGCGTGAAATCTTTTTCTGGAATTTGGTTGAAGTGCCGGTGATGCGACGGGGCAGAATTTTACCCTGGTCGTTCACGAATTTGATCAGGAATTCAGCATCTTTATAATCGATATATTTGATGCGGGCCTTCTTGAAACGACAGTATTTTTTCTTCTTCGTTTCAATGTTGATCGGCGTTAAATAGCGGATATCATTTCCTTGTTGTGCCATTTTCGTTGATTTTTTTCAGGGTTAAACTTCGGGTTCTTTTTTACCTTCTTCTTTGGCTTTGTCGGCTTTCAGCCTGCGGCGTTTTTCCACAAACTCAACTCCGTACTTGTCCAATGAAACAGTCAGGAAACGAATCACGCGCTCGTCGCGTTTGTAATTCACTTCAAGTTCTGAAACCACGGTGCCTTCAGCTTCAAATTCTATCAAACGATAAAATCCGGTGGTTTTTTTCTGAATCGGGTAGGCTAACTTTTTTAACCCCCAGTCCTCTTCGTGCCTAATCTGAGCACCCTTGTCGGTGAGGAGCTTTCTGAATTTCTGTACCGTTTCCTTTGCCTGTTCATCAGACAAAACGGGAGTCATAATGAAAACGGTTTCGTAACGTCTTACCATTTTGTGTGTTTTTTTAATTGGTTACTTCGTTTATTTAAACGGGGTGCAAAGGTAGAAATTTATTTTGAAACCGCCAAGTGGCTGACCAAAAGAAATTTACTTCAGCCGTCGTTATTTATAAAATGTAGATAATCAACATATTAGCACTACGCTCATTGAGCAAAATCAGCCGAAATGCCCGAATAGTAGTTTATTTCTTCATCGTAATCATAGTCTTCGTCCCACCAATAGGCATCTTCATCATACCATATATGTTCATTCAGGTCACAGTACTTAACCAGAAACCGCTTTCCAATGTTTATAGCGGTATCGTCTCCTTCTTTCATTCCTTTGTTCAATAAAAGATTATTGGCGAATCGGTAGGAATAATGCTTAAATGTGAACAAATCACCATCAGCATGGCGGAATGTAAACTCCCAGTGCGCGGTTGAATCCGAATCTTTGATGTATTCAGCTTTTTCGTAGGTCGTGGTGTACTGAAAACTTGCAATGGTGTCGTATTCGGAAAACTGTGAGAATACGGAGCCCGCTAAAAGCAAACTGAATATGAGCACAAATACTGTTTTCATGCTTAAATTATTTTAGTTCACGAAAAAATTATTAGTGCAAATATACAACTTCCAAGTATGAAAATTCTTCATACCTTAGTGCTATGAAAAGATATTACCTGATTTTTCTGCTTGCCATTTCTGTGTTTTCATGCAAAAAAGATCCTGACACCATCACCCTCAGCGGGCGTGTGCTGGATCCATATCAAAACATTCCGGTTGCCGGCGTGAAAGTGACACTGCAGGCCAATGGAGTCGTTGAAGGCGTCTATAATTCATCGTTTGTTACCATTGCCACTATTACCACAAACGCTGCCGGTGAATTTGAATTTATCATTGAAGAGAGTGCGTATGATTCGTTCCGCTTCTTATTGTTGAAAGACGGTTATTACTCTGCGCAGAAAACTGTATCAGCAGGCAGTATCAGTCCTGAAGATCCATATGATGAAGTGTTTGATTTTCCATCTGAAGCAACACTAAAAATGCATATCAAAAACGCAACGCCTTTCGACAGCAACGACAAGCTGATTGCCTATTTCACAAATAATCCCATCAGCAGCTTCGACTGCTGTAGCTCAACACCAGTCTCCTACGATGGAATGACCGTTGACACCACTTTTTATTGCAAGTCGGTGGGTGGATTTGATCTGATGTTTTTCAAATCGCTTACGAAAAACAATGCGGTTACATACGATTCCGATACGCTTCACACCATTCCGGGCGATACGCTGGAGGTGGAAGTTTTATATTGATGTGAATACTATCGAGGATGTCTCAAAACATCATCTTCTTCAAAAACAATATTCCATCGTCCGAATGCGACGTAGAAGCGTGAGGATATGGAATCGTTGCTTTTGAAGTTGTTACGACGATTCCATATCCGCCTGCTGGCGGACGATGGAATATCGTAACGATTTTTAATTTTGAGACATCCTCGTTTTTCAATTTCAATACGCATACAAATCATAACTCAGTCCGAACTGAAACTGCCACTCATTGGCAGGTTGCATATAGTATTCTGAGAATACAAGCCGGACCGGAGTGTATAGCCGCAGGAAATGCACATCGGTCATAAGGTGAATGCCGGCCGATGAAAATTCTTCATTTTCGGGCGATAGTGCATAATCATAGCTCACCATTGCTGAAATTCTTTTCAGAAAAACAAGCGATCCAAGGTGAATATCGGGGTAGAGCAGGGGACATGCATATTCTGCTGAAACGAAGGATTGGACAGTGTTTTCAATCAGGTTGTAACAACGGGGCGCCGACATCATGGTGCTAAAAGGCAGAGCAAGCGTATCGCGCATTTCGTATCCGGCGCGAATGCGAAAACCATCGTGACGGAAAGCACCAGGAAGCCACATTCCGCCTATGCCCGCCAGCAATGTGCCCTGATGATTATCGAAGTCCTGCCACAGTGTTCCACCACCGAAAAACACACCCAGCTTGGGATACAGGTTTACACTGTTTGTATATTTATAGGCAGAAAGCGATAAATATCCGGCATGTCTTGAATAATCCAGCATGCCGTCACCAGTGTCAACAGCGCACCAGGGGCGCGTTTCCAGCTGCGGTGTTATCCGGAATGTCCATGCGTTTTTCGAATAAATCAAGGGCAGTGATGCCGATAAATTCAGATCGTTGTAAGAATAGTTCACGGTTCCGTTAACAAAAGGAAGATAATTGGTGTAGCCGAGCGATATGACCGGATACCAGCCATGATAGTTGAGTCGCAGACCTGATTCAATGGTAGCCGTAGAAAGATTGTAACCGCTGAAAACTGAGCCAGACAGCGTACTAAGCATGTTTTGCGAATCGAACTGAAATCCCGGATTGATTGTGCCAGCCGATGGGTCGATGGACAGCGGTCCCCATGAATGAATGTTGATAAGATGTTTGCCTTTGGAATAGGGCTTTGAATTTGCAATTTCAACACTTGTTACAGAAACGGAATCACACATTTTTTGTGTTTGCAAGCTGAGTGTATCAGCAAGTTCATACATGAATTCCCATCTCGAAGCTGGCTCTACAGGCTTAATTTCGTCAATATGCCGTAGCTGATATCCACTGGAAGTCATCTCACTGAAATACAAACCTGATCTGCCATCCGACACTGGATAACCCGCACCAAAAGCTGTGTTTGTGATGCATTCTGGTTTTCCGCCAGTTACTGAAATCCGCCATATTTCTTCGTTCCCATTCAGCGTTGAATTGAAATACAGGTAATCGTCAATAATCACAAGGTTGCTGAAATTTTCATGACTAGACGATAGCAGCACCTGAGCTTGTTTCGAAGTACCGCTATATTTCACAATCCGGCGTTCTGAAACGGTTTGCTGTATGATGAATAAATTAGTTGTCGCATCATCAAATGCAATTGTCATTGGCTGTTCGTTGTATGGAAATTCGGCCCAGCCCAGTGTTTGACCATTGTTCAGATCCATAATCGAAATCAAATATGTTCCATCGTTTCTGTAAGCGCAGGTTGCCAGTGCTTTTCCGTTGGTGCTGACAGCTGGAATCAATTCTTTGTACGTAACCGATAAGTTTTCAATTTTTCCAGTTTCAACATCGAGGCGCATTGTTCTCGAAAAGTCCACCATTTCCCATCTTTCATGAGGTCTGTATTCTGAAAAATAAATATAGCGGCCATCAAAGCCAAATGCGTCATCGTGTACATAACCAGTGTATCGGATTACACTTTCGTGTTGATCTTTTCCGATCGAAACAAAGCAGGGCTCGCCGTGCAATGATTTTCTAAAGGCAATCACATTTCCCGAAGAATCGCACCCGAGCGGCCGGTAGTTGAGGTAGTCTTTTGTATTGGTGACAAAATTCGTGATGGAAAGTGGCACCGATGACAATTCGTCTTTTACTGATTTATTAATCCATTGCAGCGTTGAATCATGAAACATTCTCAGTGGTGTGCGACCGGGTACTTTTTGCTTGAATGTGCGCGGAAACATTCCGAAATTGCTTTTCATAAATGCTTCGGCATAAATGTTTGGCCAGAAATGAGCGCCGAATCGCTGCTGGCCGGCAGCAACCATCCAGTATCCATACAAATATCTGTCAGGGCTGTAATTCAAATCTGAACCAAGCATACAACGATCATAATCCGGCAGTTTTTTTCGATTGTTGAGCCAGGCGAAATAGGGCGTTGAAAATGAAGGGGAGCGGCCGCGACCAGTTGTCAGAAAAGCTGTTTCCGATGCAGTGGCATCGCCCTCAATATACCAGGAGGGAATTACGATTCCCATCATTCCAACGGTGATGTATTCACCAAAGACCCATCCGATGCGCTTTTTCAGCTGTTGGTGTGCAACTGAGTACTGAGCGAAATGCCGCATTTCGTGCCATGCCAATTGCTGAGGCCAGAAACCGGGATAAAAATCACGGGCCGGAACTGTGAAAAGCTCACTTCTTGCGGGAGCCCATGCTACAAAGCCATTCGAAATAAGCGTATTTGGATGAAGGACAATATTAAGTTTGCGTGGCTCGGTAAGTAGTGTGTGCGTCTGATATACAATGGCCGAATCGAAATATGGAATAAATAGCGAATCGGCTTTGAACGAAGATGGCGAAATCACGTTCAGGTGCGGTGTTGAGCGCTCTTTCCATTTCAGGATGGGCTCATTTCCCCAGCTGAAATACTGGGCTGAAGCCATCTGTACACTCAGCCACACAATAAAAAATATGAAGCAATGTCGGTTCATTGTGATCGTGGCTATTTAATAGAACTGCTTTTTACTCACAAATGCAGTCATTAATTAATCACCCAAAGATAAAAAAAAAGGCGGGCAGTTACGCTCGCCTTTTTAAAAAAGTCACTATCGGTTTAGTAACCAAACAATGTCTCAATTTTCACTTCTTTCACTTTGCCGTATTTTTTCAGCATTTTTAAAGGAAGCGATTTGCGGTCTCCCAGAATGAGATAAGTGTGAGGTTTATCTTTCATATAGGATGCCTGGAATTTTTTCAGATCTTCCATGGTCATTGTTGGAACTTTTGCATAGATGGCTTTGTTCAGATCTTCCGTAACGCCGATTTTTTTGTAGTCTTCGTATTTCCACAAAATATCGTCGCGGGTGGTGCGCGCTGTGCGGATTTGTTTAATGATTCCTTCTTGTGCAAGATTGAAAGCATTTTCCGATTCCGGCATGGCATTCATCAGTTCAAGGAAAGCATCAATGGCAGTCTGCATCTTGTCGTATTGCGTGGCAATGTATGAAAGACTGTAGTAATATTCGGTGTTTTTTTCCGGCGTTTGATATAACGACATAGCCGTGTATGCCAACGCTCTTGCTTCGCGCATTTCCTGGAAGATGACAGAATTCATGCTGCCGCCGAAATATTCATTAAACAGTCTGAGTGTTGGATTCAACGTCGCATTGAAGCCTTTTTCACCACGGTTAAGCATGATAATCTGAGATTGCGGTGTGTCGAAATGTGCCCAGTAAATGACATTCTTTTCAGTTGCTTGTTGTGTGTAAACGCGCTCAGCAGGTACATCTTTCAATGTTGCAGGAGCAAGATGTTTTTCGTTCAGCGTTTTTGAAAGTTCCTGCATCGTTATGTCGCCATAGAAAAGTACACGATGTTTGTAGCTAAGCAACGACTTGATAATATTCACAGCTTCGGCAGCAGTCATGGCTTTCAGCTCTTTTTCGGACAGCTGGTCGTTCATTGGATTTGTCGGACCATAGAGTCCATAACCAACCAGATAACTGAATACATATTGTAAATTTTTCTTGGCATCGGTGCGGGATTTCATTTCGTCGTTGACAAAATTTGTCCATGCTTCTTCGTTGGGAGTGGCGTGTGCAAGCAGGTCTTCAAATACATCGAGGCCTTCAATAAAATTATCGCTCAAACCGCTCAGCTGCACATATACCTGATCCGCTGAATTGAAAACATTGAATTCGCATCCAATGCTGTAGAATTTTTTACTCAGTTCTTCCGAAGAAAGTTTGTCGGTACCAATGAATTTCAGATAATCGATAGCGTAAGGAAGTTTTTTGTCATGATTGCTGCCCATGTCAAACACATAATACATGCTGAATGTTTCGTTTTCTTTATTCTGCACATAGTAAAGGGGAATGTTTGATTTGAGATTGGAAACAGTGATGTCTTTTTCGAAATCAACATAAACGGGTTCAATTTCATTTACTTTTGAAACTTTGACCTGTTTCAGCATTTCCGACTCCATGTCGCGGTTCATATCAAGCTTGGTAAGCTTGTTTTTTGAAATCTTTTTAATGGATTCGTCTTTGCCGGTTTCTTTGTAAACAATTACGTAGTTGTCTTTGAAATTGGCATTGGCAAAATCAACAATGTCTTGTTTGGTGAATTTGGCCATGCGATCGAGTTTCGAAATATATTTATCCCATGACTGTCCGAGGATAAATGCATCGACAAACGCGTCAGCGCGTGAACCATTGTCTTCGAAAGCCTTCACTTGTTTCAGTTTCAGGTCGTTGATGATCGCAGGCAGCAACCAGTCTTCGAATTCACCTTTTTTGATGGCGTCGATCTGTCCCAAAAGCAGGTCACGTACTTCCTGTAATGTCTGACCTTCTTTGGGTGTTCCATACAATAACTGAATAGAATAATCTTTCAGAACATAGCATCCGGAGCCGGCTTTCAGTGTTTTTTGCTTTTTAGTAAGATTGAGGTCAATCATACCGGCAGCACTGTTCGACAAAATCATATCAAGCAATTCGAGTTTCAGTGCGTCATCGGTACCTGATCCGGGGAAGCGGAAACCAATCATCAGATTAGCGGCATCAGGACCTAAAACAGTTTTCTCAACAGGGCTGGTAATGGGCTTTTCAACAGCAGGAACGAAAGCATTCATATTGCCCGGTTTCATGGAGCCGAAGTATTTGTCAATGACTTTAATGGCTTCATCCGGATTGAAATCACCGGAAAGCGCAATGGCCATATTGTTAGGTACATAGTATTTTGCATGAAACTCGCGGATGTTTTTCATCGAAGGATTCTTGATGTGTTCCTGAGTTCCGATGGTTGTCTGGGTGCCATACTCATGAGTCGGGAACACGCCTTCGAGCAGAGCGGTGAAGACTTTGCGCGAATCCGAAGTCATGGTCATGTTTTTCTCTTCGTAAATGGTCTCAAGTTCGGTATGAAATCCACGAAGAACTGGATTTGCAAAGCGGTCTGATTGAATAAGAGCCCAGTTTTCAAGCTGGTTTGAAGGAACATTTTCAACATAAACGGTTTGCTCGAACGAAGTATATGCATTGGTGCCTTCGGCTCCGATAGAAACCATCAGCTTGTCGTATTCGTTGGGAATGGCGTATTTTGATGCAGCAAAAGAAACACTGTCAATGATTTTATACATGTCAGCTCTTTCCTTTTCATCGGTAAGGGTGCGATAGATTTCAAAAAGAGAATCCACCCTTGCGATCAGTACCGATTCTTTTGCATAATCAGAAGTACCGAAATTTGGTGTACCCTTGAACATCATGTGCTCGAAATAATGCGCAAGACCCGTAGTTTCATGCGGGTCATTTTTGCTACCTGCACCAACGGCAATGTAAGTCTGAATGCGGGGAACGTTTTTGTAAACGGTCATATACACTTTCAGCCCATTTTCGAGGGTGTATATTCTCGCGTTGAGCGGATCACCAGGTACCGTTTCATACTTGTAATGGCCGGTACTGCTTTGAGTTCCAGCGCCGGGGTTTGTTTCTTTCTGCGCAAAGCTCACCTGCATCAGGCTCATCGTGCACAAAAAGGTCAATAATAAGGCAATTGTTTTCATATTTGCTGTTTATTTTGTTTACAATTCTGGATTCAGATTCAATGTTTCAACGAAGAAAGAAATGCCGGGGTATTTTTCAATGGCTTCATTCAGTTTTTCCTGCGCAAGTCCTGTCACTTCTCCGGTTTTCACTTTCTCGGTCAGCGTTATTTGGAGCATGATTTCATCGTTGCAAAGCATGCGTCGCATCGACTGTATGATATGATCGCGTTCTGCTTCAATCTCTGCCTTCTTCATTGGTCCATCAACGGTAATCTCTACATTCCCTTTTTCATTTTTATCAATGGTGGAGTTCACAAGGATGGAGTACAGATTAATTTTCGAAGCTTTGATTGATTCACAGTAATCGGCCCATACCGACAACATTTTTTTTCGGTCAAAAGGCTCACTTTTATGAACTGATCTGGAGTTCTTACTAAGTTCATCAATTTTTTGTTGAACATTAATTTTGTTGGGAGCTGGAATATTTTTCCGTTCTTCCTCAGCTGTTTTTTTTACCGGAGCTGATGTGTATGCAGCTGCCTCTGGCTCTTTTATTGGATTGTCTTTCTCCGACTCAGCTATTTTTTTTTTTGCTTCGCCCTGATCGGCAAGTTTGGCAAGAATAAGGCTAAGCTGTAATATCAAATTCTCCAGAAAGAGACTTTTCACATTGCTTTGCCGGTAGTCGAACTCCGCGCCTGTAAGCATATCAAGCGATGTTGTCAGAAATGATTCCGGTGCTCTGCCAGCTTGATCGGTATATCGCTTCGACATCTGAACGCCTGCTTCAAGCAAGGATGCCGTTGCTGGATCACGCGCCATCAGCAGGTTTCGGATATGATTGCTCATTCCTGAAATAATATGTTGTCCGTCGAAACCACTGGACGTAATATCACTGAGCAGCACCAAAGCTCCTCTGTAATCGCCTGTGATGAAGAAATCCGTGAACTGAAAATAATTATCGAAATCAAGAATATTCAGGTTTTCAATTACCGAACGGTAACTGATTTCTTTTCCGCTGAATGTGACCATCTGATCAAAAAGCGACAAAGCATCGCGCATGGCACCATCTGCTTTTTGTGCAATAATGTGCAGTGCGTCTGATTCAGCTTCCACACCCTCACTTTCAGCAACATATTTCAGATAGCCGGCAATGTCTTCAACGGTAATGCGCTTGAAATTATAAATCTGACAGCGGGATAGAATGGTCGGTATTATTTTGTGACGCTCGGTGGTTGCCAGAATGAATTTGGCGTAGGCCGGCGGTTCTTCCAATGTCTTTAGAAACGCGTTGAATGCGGCCTGCGACAACATATGAACCTCATCGATGATGTAGATCTTATATTTGCCTTCCTGTGGCGGAACGCGCACCTGATCCACCAGATTGCGGATATCTTCCACCGAATTGTTTGAGGCGGCATCGAGTTCATGAATATTGAAAGATGCAGAGCTGTTGAACGATTGACAAGAGTGACATTCATTACAAGCTTCGCCTTCGGGAGACAGATTTGTACAGTTGATGGTTTTGGCCATGATTCTGGCGCAGGTTGTTTTACCAATCCCTCGCGGTCCGGTAAACAGAAAGGCCTGTGCCAGATGATTGTTGGTGATGGCATTTTTCAGTGTCTTGACAATAGTATCCTGACCCACCACCATTTTAAATGATGCCGGGCGGTATTTTCGTGCAGAAACAACAAAAGAATCCATATCAACAATATATCAACGTACAAATGTAAAAGAAATCCGGAAAAGGACAAATTGAAAGTTGTCAACAAAATAGTTGTGTTGGTTGAATGACTGCAAACCAGTTGATTTTCTATACAAATCAGAAGAAGATAAAAGATAAAAGGAGAAAGCTCTGTCCTGAGCCTGTCGAAGGGATAAAAGTAAAATAAAGCGCTGCAAAGCTTACCGACATTTTAGCGTCAGCAAGAAAGCGTCGACAAAATAGCTTGCTGACCTGGAATCGTCGGAAAGATGGCTGACATCACCCAACGATTCCGTGTCCACTCCCTTTCTCTATTCAGGTCGTTTGGACGACAAAATGTTGGGTGTACTTCGCGACATTTTAGCGTCAGCAAGAATGGTTCGACAATACCACCTGCTGACCTGGAATCGTCGGGAAGACGACAGAATGCTGATTGCGCAGCCGACTCTTCCAGGTTTTTCATTGCATTTCAAACTCTGGAAGGTCGGGAGCAAATCAGACTTCGCAAATCAAATCTAAAATCAAAAAACCAAAATCTGATATCATATATCACTTGTTGTCCTTGTGGCATAAAAAAACCGCCCCATTGCTGAGGCGGTTTTGAAAAGAATGTCAGACAGGATTATTCCTGAATGTTGAGGTAGTTGCGGAAACTGTTGTCGTTTCCGGTTACACTGATTACATATGAACCAGCAGCAACATCCATCAGATTGACGGAGATCACTGTGCCATCATTGACAAGAATTTTGTCCATGACTTTTTGTCCCTGCATGTTGAGCAGTTCGAAGCGATAGTCGCCGGTTGGCAGTTCGCTCAGATCAAGATTCAACATGCCAGTAGCTGGATTCGGGTAAAAAGAGATGTGCATAGAAGGATCATCAATGCCATCGCAAACAGTTACGGTTATGCCAACTGCATCGCTTCCGGTACAACCGGCAGCAGAGGTAACATCAACAGTAACGGTGTGTGTGCCGGCACCAAGATCAGAGCCGAGGATAATTTCGGTCTGGCTGTTGCCACCGGTTGACCAAACATAGGTTGAACCAGGATTTCCTGCATTGAGTGTAATGGTTGTCGTGTCACAGAAAGTCTGATCTGTACCAAGGTCAACAACCGGGATCGGATTGACAGTCACGGTTACATCATCCGTTGTTACACAATTGAAGAAGTTTTCTGCTGCCACAGTATAAGTTGTGGTTGCGGCAGGAACAACTCCAGGCGCATTCTGCAAATTAGAGGTGAACCCTGCTGGCGATGAAGTCCAGCTGTAGGCTACGCTAGCGTCAAGTGTTTCGGTGAGGTTTACATCGTCGATATGGCAATCATTACCATAATCTGATGTAAAGAGGAAGCCGATGTAAAGAGTTGCCTGATTTTCGGCACCTACGGGCAATGCTGCATTTTGCAGAGTCCATGTATCAAGCGTGTCGTAGCGAAGAACTTCCATAAATGTAGACCATGTGGTTCCGTCGGTAGAATACTGAACTGCAAGTGAGTCTGTGGCGGCTGAATATCCATCATCAACTGTCCATGCAAAGCTTAGGTCAAGACCAGTTTTTCCAACTGTCGAAACCGGTGCGCTGATTAAACGAGCTGAATTACCGTTTGATACTGAGAAGGAATTGAAACGTACGAAATACGTTCCGTCGTAAGCAGTAAATGAATTTGGATATGAGCTTGTAGTGACATAGTAAAATGTAGCACTGGTCGCATTTCCGTCAACATCAAGTTCAGATGTCCAGCCAATTGGGATGGCTCCACCATTTTCAAAGCTTTCGGAAAAAATGGTAGCGGTTGAAGGAACGTTTGCATCTGCCGAACTATAAAGATCAACAGGCAATCCGGCGCAGATTGAGCTATCGGAAGCCGAAGCTGTAACAAGAATCGGGGATGGATTAACTGTAATCGACACAGAGTCGCTGATTACACAACCATCGTAAAGTCCACCAGTATTGTCTTCTGCAGTAACAACATAGGTTGTTGAGATCATAGGCGATCCAACAAGTGTTGATCCTGTTGCTGCACCAGGAGTCCAGCTGTAAGAATAATTAGGATCATTGGAACTGGTAACGCCCAGAGTCACATCATCATTCTGACAAATTGTGGTTGCTGAAGCAGTCAAAGTAATAGCCGGAGGTGTATTAACCATTGCAGTAACAGGTGTTAATGCCGACATACAGCCAGTAGAAACTTTCCAGTTATACAAGTAATAATAATAACCACCCAAAGTCGAAGATGTCATCGTAATCAGGTTAGCGATTGTATATGGGAATGCGTCTCCACCTGAATTCCGGATGGTTCCGGGATTAGTGGACATAACCATTTTATAACCAGTACCGATTGGTAGATTGAAGTTTACGGGAACGGTCATAACAACCGGAGCGCCTGTTGTGCCGCTGACGGTAGTGGTGCCAGAGTAGGTAGCAACAGGTGAACCTCCCTGCGAAACGGTGATAGTAAACGCAGATCCAACAACTGATGTAGGATAAATATCAACCGAATGAATAGTTGCGGTTGCTGCCGTTACATCGAAATTGATGCCAGCGGTTGTAGTTGTTTGTGAACTTACAGATGCTGAAACACCAGTATTGGGGGCTCCCAAAGATCCGCCGATGTAGTCAATTCCTGCACCGGTATAATAGGTGGTAGTAGCACTGATTACCGGTGTGGCAAAAGTATTGCCTGTGGCGAGATATACAGCACCAGTTGCATCTTCGAACCAGAGAGCATCGGCACCTGCTGTAGCAGTAGCTGTCAGCATTGCTGAGCCTTCGCCGCAAATGGTGTCGTGAGCAAATGTCAAAAGAGACGGATTGTTAACATTGATAGTCACTACATTTGTCTCAGTGCAAACGGTAGCACCAAGTTCAACCACCATTTTGTAGTACATGGTGTCGGTAATTACCGCGGTAGTGTAGCTGATTGCATTGGCAGCAACGATATCTCCAAAGGTAACATTGTCGGTTGAACTCATCCACTGGAAAGTGGCAGTTCCATAGCCAGTGTTAGGACTAACTGAAATCACGGAGCTTCCGCTTACGCAGATTGCTTCGGGGCTTGCAGTTGCAACAGGAGCTGAAGGTAAAACGAGAACATTAACAGTATCAATGTCCGCACAACCAGTTCCTGAGTTAAATGCTGAACAAATATATTCTGAATTTCCGGCAGTCGTTGTTTTTGCATAAACAATATTTGAGCTGCTTCCACCTACATAAGGAACTGTACCTGCTGCATCGGTAAATAATCCGGTAGCAGGAGTCCATGTGTAACTGTCATAGTTGGCAAGAGTTGAAGTAACACTGAGTGTTGCAGCTGAATTGTTACAAACTACAGTGTCAGATGATATGCTGAACGCAGGAGCAGCTGCAACTGTAGCTATAACTTCTGTAGCAGGGCTATAGCAGGCTGTATTGGCCGCAAATGAAACATGAGGTCTGTACTGATGTCTGACAAATGATCCTGAGCCCAAGGTTCCACCTACAAAATCATGAACATATGTACCAGTCTGGCTGTCGATTTCCATGTATTGGCTGGCATACGTTGATTTTGAGTTATAGTATGAGCTAGATCCGGTGCTGGTTGTTGTACCATTACTCCAGCAAATAGAAACAATGATATTTGACGTACCATCCCAATTGTAAGGAGTGTCAAGTG
Source organism: Bacteroidetes bacterium GWF2_43_63 (assembly GCA_001769275.1). Lineage (NCBI taxonomy): Bacteria > Pseudomonadati > Bacteroidota > Bacteroidetes bacterium GWF2_43_63. The sequence continues at coordinate 121,978 of MEOQ01000022.1, forward strand.
TGATAAGGTTATCGCCTACAACCGGAGCCATGTTTGCAGTGTAATAAACCTGAGTCAGTCCTGCAGCCAATGAAACCGGAGTAGCAAATTCAGTCAAAGCCGTATTCCCAAGATCAATATAGAAATCAGGATACGTTGAAGCGGCTGTCGACATGTGCAGTGTGAGACTGGTAATGTTTCCGGGAGCAATACCCGCAGCAACCAATTCATTGGCGGTAAATATCATTTGATATTTTGTTCCACCATAACCACCGTTGAATGGAGAATAGGTTGAAGATGCAGATGTTCCGGTTCCAAATTTAATTGTTCCCGGCGAGCTTGTCATTGCAGCTACGTAGAAAGGAGTCGTTGCTGATAATACAGGTGTAGTAAACGGAGAACCTGTTCCAATGATTGAGCCGGCAATAGCGGCATCAAACCAGACAATACTTGTTCCTGTTCCGGTTGCTGCAAGATCTACCGTACCTGTTCCGCAACGGGTAGCAGGTGTAGTGCCAGTGATGGAATTTGCAAAAGTAATCTGCAATGGAGTCGATGTTCCTGTGCTTGGACCATTCTGACAGGTAACCACACATTGGTAATACAGCGAAGCTGTAGGAATAATTGTATAAGTTGAATTGGTCTCACCCGTTACATCAGTAAAAGTAATACCATCGGTTGAGCTTTGCCACTGATAGCTGACTCCTGTGCCAGGAGTTGCGTTTGCTGTCGACAAAACAACCTGTTCACCAAAGCAAATTCCATTTGCTGTGGTTGTGGTGTTTCCGGGAACCGGAAGAGCACAGGTGAAAGCAGCCTGACCGTTGAATTCATCGGCGCCAACATCGGTGGCAGCACCAGTTCCGGTATAGCCAGTTTCGCCAAAACGAACATCATTGTCAAAGTCGGTTGTGATGGCCGGGGTTGTAATTTGCATTCCACCGCTTTCGCAACCGGTATTGATGGTTGTCTGCAAATGCAGATCATAAGGGGTAGCTGCTATGTTTACAAATGGAGGCATTTCGGTAAATGAACCTCCGTCAGCAGGAGTTACTCTGGTCTGGAATGCAGCCAAATCCTGATCCGTATTGGTTCCATCGTAGTAAATAACATTGGTGGCGCTGGGTGTTCCTGCATACCAGTCGTTGTTATTTGAAGTTGCTGCATAGGTTGTCAGGGTAGCTGATGACCTTCTGTATGCTGCAACCAGGCCGGTACCACTGGCTGTTGAATTATTAACAATGATATTGTTTTTAAGTTCAACAGTGGGAGTTGAGCTTGCATAGATACCAGAGGTGCCGAAATCAACTCCAGAGCTGGCAGCATTTAAATAAATGGTGTTATAGTACAAATTAATGGCTGTTCCACCACTAACATACATTCCAACTACAGCATTGGCTGCACTTGCAGAGGGTGCGTATAATTCTGAAACGAAGTTGTTGTAGTTATTGTTGGATGTACCTGCTGTGATATAAAAACCGTACACGGAAGGCGCTGCATTTGTTGAGGCAAGTCCCGTTACTTTATTGGAATAACAGGATGTTGTTCCTGTACCAGCGTTGTAAATGCCATAAAAGGTTGCACCTGATGTAGCACAAGCTGAAATAGTATTATTATAAACAACTGGAGCTGTACCTGTAAAATACAATCCATAGATGGTTCCGCCACTGGTAATTGTGGTAACCGAGTTGTGGTGAATCAAATTATTATTTGAGCTCAGGAAATACAACGGATAACAAGCGCCAGTGCCAACATTCAGGTTTGAAACCATGTTACCATAAGCAATTCTGTCCTGCGCGGTAGCTGTGTTTGAATATAGCCCGTACAAAGCGGATGAACCTGTTACAGTTACGTTGCTGAAATTATTATTTACACAGGTTTCGGTTCCGCCAGTGGGCGTGCCAGTATTAGAGTAGAAGTAGAATGCTCCAACTCCGGTTTTGTTGATCGGTGCTGAAATAGAGTTTCCTTCCACTAAAATATCATTGGTGGCTGAACTGTTATATATTGCATAAGAGGCGGTAGTTGACGCAAAAGTACCATAGGTGAACGTATTGTTCAAAAAGGTTTTTGATGCAACGGTCTGGCCGTCATAAATACCATGAGCGGCAGATGTTCCCGACTCTCCAAGTGTGAAGTTATTTCCTATGTAACTAACAATTCCACTTCCGCTCTTAACAGAGTGAAAAACTCCATAAAGCGTTGAGGCATGATCAGTACCGCCGCCGCCCGCATTGTTAATAGTATTGTACTGAATGCTGATATTGGTCTGATAAATCATGTAAATACCCCAGGTAGAGGTGGCACTGCCACCGCCATAATTGACGATTGTGTTTCCGGCACCTGTTTGTCCGATTGCCAGGTTGTTGTCGCCAAAACCTGCAGCTGCAGCGCCTCTGGCATAAATACCTGCATGAACATTACTAATGGTGTTACCAATTATTGTGGTGTTTTCTGTCGCACCCGAAAGGGCTGTTACTGTAACGCCTGTTGAAGAACTAACCGATGTGGTGCCATTGGAAATATATATCCCAAAAACATATCCACTCGTGCCTTTGAACATTGTAATGTTGCTGTTTTTAATGGTCAGAAACTTACAGGCATCGGTGGCTGTTTTTGTAGTGAAGTAGCCGTACTCAATTGTCGAAACCGGTGCAGTAACATCAATACCATCAAAGGTAATGTAATCGCCTGCACTGATGGTTATCACAGCATCGCCAAGACCACCAGCCGTGCTTGTGGTGTTAACGCCGGCGTCGGTTCTTGTAATCAAAGGATTTGCACCAACTCCGGCCGGATCTTTTTGAAAAATGATCGGATCTGTTGCTGTTCCTGTTGCAGTAACAACAATTTCCGCAGTAGTACTTTCCGTGTATCCGGCAGCAACATTAAAAGTTACACCGCCAGGGCCTACACCAACTGTGTTCAGGTCTGTAACGGCTGCCGTAATGGTGGCATAGTCACCCGGAATAGCCTTTATTCCGGATAGCTGACCGTAGGACATCCCGAATGTCCACAACGCCATGCAAAACAATAGTAGTTTTTTCATATTTTAAAATTTAGTTAAGTATTCGCCGGTTATCCCCCCCTAGGGTTTTTGAGCGAAACGCAAAGATAATGAATTTCGACTCTAATTAATATCCATTTTTTACAAATAGTTTGTATTTCGTGTTAAAAATAGTAAACTACACTCTTTTTAACATAGCCTGTATGCAAATTTATATGCATTTTGCTCCAATACATCGAATTCAAATAAACTTTTTAACAATATGTTCAATACTTTACGTTTTATGCAACATTTAGTGTTTTTCGAAAAGCAAAAAGCGCATCAAACATTTTGCTGATGCGCTTTTCGCAGCAAAACTGATTTATTTCAGTTTTATTTCCTCGCTTTGAATTACTTCCAGTGTGACTGCATCATAAATGAAAACCACTATATGCATGTGATCCTTGTTCCAGGTCCCGTTTGTGATGGTGTAACTCAGTGGTTTGCTTACCTGAGAACCGGCTGTTACTCCCGCAGCTGTGAGCGTATCACCCCAGGTTCCGTTCATGGACCCACGAAGTACATGCATGTGCACATAATCTGCAATGTCCGGTGTTGTGCCGACTGCAGGATCATTGTTTTTCTGATAGTCAACAATGCTGTCCTCGGTCAGATAAGCCGAAATCATTACTGGGTTTGAAAACTCTGAAAAGAAATCAACCTTAGCAGTCAAATCAATGGTGGAGGTGCCAGTGTTGAATGTTTTACTGATATTTATATCTGCATCTGGCGCCAGTGTCAGTAGCTCGGCAATTTTCGAAGCCCAGTCGTCGGGACCAACAACCCTCGAACCGCTGTATTCCTTTCGGTTGATAGTCCCGTTCGGATTTCCAATCAAATCGACTCCAAAAAAAGTATTCAGGTCATTTCCGGTGGTGCATTTGAAATCGGTCATGAAATTGGGCGAGGCAAAGCCGGCAAAGTAACCGGCGTGAACAGTCACCAGCGTGATCTTCCCGGGATAAAGCTCCATAAGCTGGTGCGCAAGAACTGCCGCTGTCGGGCAATTTGGACATAAATGTCCGGTATATTCTTCAAGAAGTACTTTTCTGACAACCGTATCGGTTGGATCCGGCGGGACGTAGTTATCGGTGTAAGGTGGCTCAATAACATCGCATGCTGCGAATATTGAAATGGCAAGAATGACAAATATTTTAAACAGATTTTTCATGTCTGGTCGCTTTAAAAGTTACTTGTAATGGTCACTAGAAATCCATACGAAGCTGGTACATTTCGGCAAACGCCACCCACGCAAACAATGCCTTCGCGCTGTTTTCCGTACGTGAGCGCTATCCGGCTGCTGTTATTTGTGTAGCCAAATCCTGTGGTGTAATAATGGAGTTTTTTGTTGTTGTCCGGATTTCCATAATTGTAACTGTCACCAGCCATAAAAAACCACTTGGGTGCAACGGTGAATTCAAGCATCGCATTGGCCCAGTTCTTTTCGTCTTGTTTCGACAGCAGGTGCTGCACTTCCATGCGGATTGAATTGGTTGGCGTAATTTTATAGGTCACATCAGCAATTCCAATGTGGTTGTAAAATATCCCATCGGTATGTCCTTCAATCACATCGCTGTTGTAGGTGAGATAAGCCCAGGTGAAAATCCCTTTTACTTTCTTGCTGAATTTATGGCTGATTTCGACATTGAAGTCCTCGTAATAAAGTTCATCGCCAATAGCAAAGAAATCGCTGGTGTAGCCAAGTGTTCCGGGCTTCATGAGCGGCGTGGTATCGTTCACCTGCTGCATGTCAATGGCGTTGGCCCTTGAATAATTCACCGCAACGTCGGTTCCGTAATGTCCGCCAAGCTTCGTGTCTTTTTTGATTTTGTAATTGATTTGTCCCTGCCATGCCATTTCGCCATTGGGCTGCGATGCATAGGGATAAAAGGCCAGCAACGTGTATGAATGCGGTTTTGTCAACGCTGGCAGGTAATTCATGGTAAGCACGTTTCCGGTTGCGGAGCGGTCGGACCGGTAATTCATATTGTCGATGCGCTTGGCGCTTAAAGTAATTCCAAATCCTTTTTTTGAATAACTCAGTGATGCAAATAAAGCTTCACCGGGCTTGTAAATCATTTTATTTACAGTCGAAGGATCGTTGATTTTATAGGCATATTCACCAGTCAGCATCCAGTTTCCATAATTCAGTGTGGTCCGTGCTGCCCAGCCTCCAACGTTTTCCGGAAGCTTATAGATTGGATCACGGTCTGCCTGAAATTTACTCACAAAGCTTCCGCCAAAGGTGGCTTTCATTTTCGCCGCCGTCCATTTTTTATTGAATTCGTTGAGGTTTATTTCGCCATCGAGGCCGCGCACAATGCCGTCGCCTTTGTCGAAGAAGAAACGCTGCTGCCCGATTAAACCTTTCAGATAAATGCCGTTGTAGGGCTTATATCTGAGGCGAATCCCGTCGAGCGAATTATCGATTCCAAGACTGCGTTCTTCGTAGCTGCGCAGCAACAGGCCGGTTCCAAACTGTTCGTAATAATTTCCCACCGTAATTTCAAAATCCTTGTGGTTATATGAGGCAAACCGATAGGGGATTCCACTGCCTTTGTAGCGCGGATCGAAGCCCTGCATCACATTGTTGTAGTTTTCGTATCTGACTCCTGCTGCAAAATTTCCTGAAGTGAACAGTAGATTCAAATACCCGTTGCAAAGCAGTTTTTCAGGGACGGTATCTGCTCCAATTTTTGCATCGGGCAGATAATACTGAAAGTCAGTCTGAAAGTCGCCATGTATCTGGCTATTCTGCATAACATTCTGAGCGGCACCCATCACTGAACTCAGGATGAATGCCGCAGCAAAAAACTTCTTCATATTTTGGATCATAGGTTTTATTCGCTGATTTTTTCGCCTCTGTTGAGTTTTCTGATCAGTTCAATCAGTTCCAGTTCGCCGCCTTCGGTGAACGAAGTGTGCTGCCAGACAATGTTTTTGTCTGCATCAATAATGAATGTATGAGGAACAAGATTCACATTCATGGCGCGCTTGAAATCGGCATTGGGATCACAAAGCACTTCAAAAGGCCAGTCACGGCCGTTTACAAACGATGCGACATTTGGAAACGTTCTTGAATCGTCAATGCTGATGGCGTAAAGCTTCACACCTGTCTCTTCCTGCCACTCTTCATACACTTCTGCAAAGGTTGTGAGCTCTTTCACACAAGGCTTGCACCATGTTGCCCAGAAGCTGATGATAATCGGCTTGCCGGGGTTTGAAATTGAATCAGTGGAAATCACGCTTCCGTCTGGTTTTTTCAAATCGACCGATGGCAATGTGTTGGTTTGTGCAGTTACAGCAATGACTGCTAAAAAGGCGAGTATTCCGAAAAATGATTTCATGTTAATGATTTTGGGGTTCACGCATTTCAAATTTCTTACCAAAAAAGTAATTACTTGAACAATGCAAATATAATTGTTTCTTCTTATCGAAAGAAACAGATATGTTTGCTGCTTCAACATTTTTTCAACATTTGTAGCTGAAAATGAACGAGATATTGAAAAAAGAAAAAAATCTGTCTCCGGAATTTATATTAACGGAAACAGATTTTATTTGAAAAGGCAAGTCAACACTAGTATTTCCTTATCCTTTGATCATAAAAAGGAGCATTTTAAATGCTTCCGGTGCTCTTACTGCATGTGGAATATTGGCTGGCATAATGATCAGTTCGCCGGCTTTTACCGTATAAGGTTCGCCACCGATTATGTATTCTCCGGTCCCTTCAATCACCTGAACAACAGCATCAAATGGGGCTGCATGCTCGCTCAGTGCCTGTCCGGCATCGAAAGCAAACAAGGTGAGGTTGCCGCCGGTGTTTTTCGAAACAATTTTACTAACAATGCCACCCGGTGTATAATCAATGGCCGAAGCAACAGCGGTGGCTTTTGAATGTTCAAATGCGTTTTCCATAGAGTTTCAGATTTTATGAAGGTGAATCACAATCCGACCTTCAACGTTAATTTGTGAAATTTGTTTTCAGGTTCTGTATTAGCCAGATTCTTTATTTACCGTAAATTACTTTAAGGTTTTGGCGCTTTAACAACCAGAATCCGGGCTGCAACATCCGATTGATTTGAAAGATGGTGTATAATGTCTTTTGGACTTTCGATAAGCGTGCCTGACGAAAATGATTCAGTTTCCTCTCCGATATGAACAGTTGCGGTTCCTTCGAAAACAAAAAAGAAAACATCGACAGGGGTGGTGTGTGGCTTCAGTGCCTGACCGGGCTGCAGACTAATCATGAGCGCCTGAGCGGTCGGATCGTTATACAACATTTTCACATCGACGCCATGCGGGTTTTCTTTTGCTCCAGCAGTTGAAAAATGGGTGCTTTTCATAGAATGAGATTAAAGAAAAGGGACATTCAGCATGTCCCTTTTCTGAATTTTAATTATCCGATCATTAAGGCCAGATCTTCGTCAACGGTAGAAATTCCGGCTATTCCGAAGTTTTCAACCAGCACTTTGGCCACGTTGGGCGATAGGAATGCCGGGAGCGTTGGTCCGAGGTGAATGTTTTTAACACCCAGTGAGAGCAGGGCCAACAATACGGCAACTGCTTTCTGTTCGTACCAGGCAATGTTGTAAACAATCGGAAGCTTGTTCACATCGTCGAGTCCGAAAACTTCTTTTAGTTTGAGAGCGATAACGGCGAGTGAGTAGCTGTCGTTGCACTGACCAGCATCGAGTACGCGTGGAATTCCGCCGATGTCGCCAAGTTGGAGTTTGTTGTAGCGATATTTGGCACAACCGGCTGTGAGAATAACAGTGTCTTTTGGAAGTTTTTCAGCAAATTCCGTGTAGTATTCGCGCGATTTCATGCGTCCGTCGCAACCGGCCATAACGACAAATTTGCGGATGGCACCTGATTTAACTGCGTCGACAACTTTATCGGCCAATGCCAGAACCTGTGCATGTGCAAAACCACCTACGATGCTGCCGGTCTCGATTTGAGTCGGTGCCTGACATTTCTTGGCGTGTTCAATAATTGCTGAAAAATCTTTGCGGCCACCTTCGGGACGATCGGCAATGTGAATTGCACCTTCAAGTCCTGAAGCACCCGTTGTGTAGATGCGGTCGGCATAGTTTGCGTTTGCACGCGGAGGAACAATGCAGTTGGTGGTGAAGAGGAACGGGCCATTGAAAGTTTCGAAATCATCGACCTGTTTCCACCATGAAGAGCCGTAGTTTCCTACGAAGTTTTCGTATTGTTTGAATTTTGGATAATAATGAGCAGGCAGCATTTCGCTGTGAGTGTACACGTCGACGCCGGTACCTTTTGTCTGCTCGAGCAGATCTTCTAGGTCGCGCAGGTCATGCCCGCTGATGAGAATAGCGGGATTGTTGCGTACGCCAATGTTTACTGAAGTGATTTCAGGATTGCCGTAGGTGCTTGTGTTGGCTTTGTCGAGAAGCGCCATTGTTTTTACACAGTTTTCGCCGGTTTTCATGGTCAGCGCTACAAGTTCGTCAACACTCATGTCGGTGCGCAGAAGCTGTGCAAGTGCGTGTGTTGTGAAGTTGATAATGTCTTTGTCGGTGTGATTCAGATTCCATGCGTGTTCTGCATAGGCAGCCATACCTTTGACACCATACATGACAAGCTCTTTCAGCGAACGGATATCTTCGTGTGTTTCAGCCAGAACGCCAATCAGTAGGGCTTTTTTGTCAAAGTCTTCTTCGGTAGTAGCTTCCCATTGTGCCGCACCGGGAATTTGAACATCATTGAGTTTTGGTTCAACAAGTGCGCGGATTTTTTTCTTGGCAGCCAGTGTTTCATTCACAAGAGCAATAATCGCTTTGCGATCGAAGTTGGCATTGGTGATAGTAGCAAAAATGGCATTGAGTACCATTCTGTCAGTTTTGGCATCCAACGTGATTCCAAGTTGGTTGGCCTTGTCCATCCACCAGCTTAAACCTTTTACATTATATATTAAAAGGTCCTGCATGGCAGAAACGGGTTCTTTCTTTCCACATACACCGGCAATGGTACAGCCGGTTCCTTTTGCGGTTTCCTGACACTGAAAACAAAACATGCTCATAGTTCGTTGGGTTTTTAAATTAGCAATTAGGTAAATCAATACGCAAATGTATAAATGTTTTTAATGATATTTTCACATTAACACATCATTAACGCCTGTCATTTTCTTCATTTCTGATAATCATCATTTTATTGAAATGCTAATATACATAATTTACTGAAGTTTTGTAACTAAAAGAATGTAAATTCGTCCAAGAAAACATAAAACAACAATTGTTTCGTTTTTGCATCATGATGTTTTTTCGGCTAATTTCTTTAATAGTGCTTTTTCTGGTTGCCACAACGGCCAGATCGCAGATTGTGAGCGGTATAGTGAAGGATGGCTCGGGCTTACCCGTTCCCGGTGCAACGGTCATGATCAAGAATTCATACACGGGAGTTGTGGCCGATGAAAATGGCCGGTGGCAACTGAAAGTACAACCGGGCAAAAACGTACTTACTATTTCGATGCTTGGCTATGTCACCATCGAAAAGGAGCTGGTTGTTCCTCGCACCGGGACCAGCTTTGAAGCGGTTTTACAAAATGCAGTTACCCAATTAAACGAAGCTCTTATTGTTGCTGATACGCGCGATCTAGGCAAGGAAATCATGCAGAAAGTTCGCGATAAGCGCCGCCTATATCTCGGCAGCCTCGACAAATACCAATGTCGCATCGACCGCAAGTTGTCGCTCATGCGGGATGAGCCGCGCGATATGTACGACAGTATTCGGAAAGCAACCGCTGATAGTTTGGGCGCAGCCACAAATATTGATTTGCTGAAAACGCCCAAAGAGCGTCGTGCAGAGCGTAAGGCTGAAAGAAAGCAGCGCAAAGTGGAGCGCAAAAAACGTAAAGAATTGTCCGATTCAGTAAAAACGCTGAATGATACAGTGAGGGTTCAGCATATTGGTGATCTGAGCGAAACAATTCTTTCGGAAATTTCCGGCAATGGTTCCACGCGCGAAATTATTTCTGCCGAAAACACGTATGAACTGGCAGACATCGAAGATTTTATTTATGTAAGCATTGGTTACGAAGAAGAAGGGATGGAAATTGATCACATCCAGTTTGTGTATTCAAGTCCCTATATGATTTTCAGTTCAGCCGAAGACTGGAACTTTAATTTTTACGAAGCGCAGCTGCGAAAAGAGATGCTGTGTCAGCAACCGCTTGTATCGCCACTTTCGCCCATGGGCCCTACATTATATAAATATGATTATGCCGGCTTGCATTACGACGATTCAACAAAAATATTCAGAATTAAAGTTACTCCGCTATTCCCGAATGACGCGCTTTTCACTGGTTACATTTACATCCGCGACAGCGTTTTTTGCTTGGACGAGGTCGATCTGACCATTGATCCAAGAGCGTTGACGATGGTGAATTCATTCAGAATTCATCAGAAATATGTTTTAATGGGCTCAACACATTCGGTGCCTTCCGAAACTACGATAGAGTATGGGATTATAGAAGGACGGGTGAACCAGGTTATTACAGGCACGTCGTTATTTTCAGCATACAATTTTAATTCTGATTCTACTGTTTTTCCCAGACATTCGCTTGAAATGGTGCGTTACGAAGATGTGGCACTGGAGCGCGATTCAACATGGTGGACCATGAACCGGAAAATACCGCTAACCAATCAGGAACTTATTTATTCGGAATATGTTGATAGTTTGCGCAATGTTTTTTCCGGCGAAGAATTCACACGAAAACTTGATTCCGCCTACAATCATATCGACGTGTGGAGTTTCCTGATAAAAGGCATCAGACACCGAAATCGTGAAAGGCAGACCGAATATTATATAGGTGCATTACCAACGCAGGTTAACTTTTTCGGAATTGGCGGATATCGTCATAACCTGAATGGGAGCTTCAATAAAAGATTTAAAAACGATTTCCTGCTCGATGTTGATGGCGATATCAATTATGGATTTTCCAATCAAGATTTGCGCGGACGCGTTGGAGTAGGGCTCACCTACGTGCCGAAAAAATTTGTCCGCACCTATTTTCGTTTCGGCGATTATTACGACATGATCAACAATAATCCATCCATCACAAGTGCTTTCAGCCGCAGCAATTATGCGCGCACCAAGATGTTTGCTGTATCTCAGCGGATGGAAATCATTAACGGACTTTTCGGAGAGCTCACGCTGGAGCATTCCGATCAGCAGGCCATAAGCGATATGAATATGGACTCCTGGTCAAACCTTATTTTTGGAGAAATCAATGAGCCAATCGACTTTGACAGATATGTAAAGAGTGAATTCAAGCTAAACCTGGTTTACCGAATCCGTCAGCGATATATGTTTAAAGGCAATCGTAAAATACTGCTGGGAAGTAAGTACCCCGATCTGACATTTACATGGCGAAAAGGTGTTCCCGGGCTGCTCAACAGCGAGGTAAACTATGATTATCTTGAATTTGGCGCCAGCGACTATGTGAAACTTAATAGATACGGTACTTCCAACTGGAGTTTTCTAATGGGTTCGTACGTCAACAAGAATAATCTACGCATTCTTGAAAATAAATTCTTCCGTGGCAGCGATGATTTTTTCTTCAGCAATCCGCTTGAATCGTTTCAGTTGCTGGGACCTACACTCAGCACCAATTCCACCTTTGTGCGTGGAAATTACATTCATCATTTCGAGGGAATTTTTGATAAGGTTCCATTGCTTGGGCGACTGAAGTTGTCAGTTGCAGCCGGTGGCGGATTCCTGCTGATGGATGAAAACAATTTTCGTCACGGTGAATTTTTTGCCGGACTCGAGAAACCGATTCGCATCCGCCGCGAACTTTTCAGACTGGGCGTCTATGCTGTGACTTCGGACAACTCAATCACAAAGGCCGATTTCACATTGAAATTCGGTGTCAGCTTTTACAATGCATTCCGCAAGAAATGGGACTATTGAACTAAGCCCTCGAAGGGTTTCAAACCCTTCGAGGGCTTAGGAAACAATATTTTCATTCAGTTATGTGTTTATAATAAATATTTAATTAGGTTTGTAAAAAATGAAATCATGAAGAAATTCAACATTGTTTTTTCCGCCATCTGCGCTATTTCTTTAATATTGTCATCCTGCGGAAAGGATGCATCCATCAAGGAAGTTCGGCTTTGCAATCACCCTTCCGGTGACCAATGCGCCGAAGACATGAACAGATTTTTTGGCGTTGAAACCGATACCGTTCATTTGTTTGCTACATTGGCCGATGCACCTGAAAATGTAAAAGTGGAAGTGAGTTGGTTTTTTCAGGCAATAGACAAAGAGAAGGAAGAAATTATGCGGGGCAGCTTCGACGGCGATGAGAATTCAACCATCCACGCCATGCTTTATCTCAACACGCCCGGCTGGCCGTCAGGTGAATATACCGTGAATATTAAAGTCGCTGACAGCGATTCCGAAGCAGTAGAGAAAAAATTCAAAATTGAATAAATATGAAAACAAATATTTTTTTAGTCATTGTGCTGGCTTTTATTGCCGCTTCGTGCAACATGGAGCCAAGTATTGATCATTTGCGGGTTTGCAATAATCCGGATTACGACATCACCTGTCCTTCGGACAACAGTGTGCTCGAAGCAAGTGAAACCGACACCATCTATGTAACAGCAACCATGAGCCATGTTCCGCAGAATACAGAAATGGTGATTACATGGTTTTATCTCGAAGATGGCGAAACAGCGATTGACGATGTAACACTCAAGACAGACGAGGAAATGATCGATATGCCGGTCTATTCCTACCTTTCAGAGCCAAATAATGGTTGGCCGCTCGGCAGTTACAAAGTGAAAATCGACCTAAAAATGGACAATTTTACGCCGGTTGAGAAGGTGTTTTCGATTGAGTAATCATATGAGAATGTCTCAAAATAGCGGTTTGTTACGACATTCCACCGTTGCGGCCGGTGATATGGAATTCTTCCATGCTTTTGAGCCGGAACATGGAACCGTCGTAACAACAGCAAAAACAACGGTTCCATGTCCTTCAGCTCCTTCGTCGCATCGGACGGTGGAATGTTGTCTTTGCGCTGAATTTTGAATTTTGAGACAGCCTTATAAAGTAGGTTTTTTTTAGTAGTTTTGTATTATGTCTGCAGGAAATACTTTTGGATCATTGCTTAAACTGACACTTTTCGGCGAGTCGCACGGACCGGCCGTAGGAGGCGTTCTCGATGGCTTCCCTGCTGGTTTGGAAATCAACCAGGCACTCATCGGTGATATGCTTAAGCAGCGTGCACCAGTTTCGGTACATGAGACCGCGCGCCGTGAAGACGACGTAGTTGAGTTTCTGAGCGGTGTCATGAACAATACAACCAGCGGAGGTCCGGTGGCTTTTATCATTCGCAACACAGGCGCCCGTTCTGGCGATTACAATGATTTGAAAAGTGTTTTCAGGCCAGGGCATGCCGATTATGTAAGTTTTAAAAAGTATGGAAATCTCCCACAGGCAGGCGGAGGGCGCGCTTCAGGTCGTGAGACCGCAGCTCGAGTAGTTGCCGGCGCCATGGCGCTTGATTTCCTGCGCTCAGAAAATATTGACATCATCAGCTATGTATCAGCCATTGGCGCAGCTGTCTTGAAAAACAGCGGACAGTGGTTTGATGAAAAAGTGGTATTCAATTCTTTGTTGCATTGTCCCGACAATACTGCAGAAGCCGCAATGCAACAGCTTATTGATGATGTTGTTCTTTTGAAAGATTCCATTGGAGGAAAGATTACTACGGTCGTAAAAGGATTGCCGGCTGGAGTGGGCGAGCCTGTTTTTGGAAAGATCAATGCTGTTTTGAGTCAGGCGGTGATGAGCATTCCGGGTGCAAAAGGTGTGGACTTTGGCGAAGGGTTTTCCGGAATTTCATTACGGGGAAGTCAGTACAACGACGCCATGCAACCGGAAAAGGGAAAAATTTCATTTGCTTCAAATCACAGTGGGGGCATTCAGGCCGGTATTTCAAACGGAAACCTGTTGGTGATGAATACAGCATTTCGACCTGCATCTTCGATCGGAATAAAGCAGGATACGGTCGATGTTGAAAACAATAAAACCACAGTGACCGTTGGCGGCCGGCACGATGCTTGCTTTGTGCCGCGCGCTGCAATTGTTGTGACATCAATGACTGCGCTGGCATTAATGGATTTGTTGCTGCAGTTTAAATCGTTTGAACGGAAGTTTTGAATATGAAATATCTGAAATTTACTATTTATACTTTTCTGATTCTTTTTGTTTCTGCAGTCTCTGCGCAGGATGAAGAACCTTGCGGCAAAGTGAGCAAAAAGGTAGCAAAGCAATTCGAAGAAGCGATGTCAAACTATGGACAGGCACAGAAAATGGCCACCAAGCTGCCTGCAAGTGCCGACCGCTATTATCTCGAAGCAAACCGTTTGTTGAAGGAAGTTATTGAAGAAGATGCAGAATTTGCTCCGGCCTATTATTATCTGGGCTGCATCAATGTTTTTAAAAAGGAAAACAATCTGACGGCTGCAGAAAAATATTTTAATAAAGCAATTGAGTTTTGTCCAGATGGTATGCACGATGCTTATTTTCAATTGGGGAAAATTTATTTCGGGCTTGATAAATATGATCAGGCCGAATTCAATCTGAAAAAATTTCTCGATAAGCCGGAAGAGATCAGCGATGACTCCATTCAACTGGAAGCAAAAGGCATGTACGACTGGGCGAAAACGGCAATGGAGCTGCTTTCAAAACCGGTATCATTCAATCCGAAAGTTGTTCCCGGCATCAGCAGCCGGTTTGATGAATATCTCGTAATCATTAGCCCAGACAATGAAAATGCGTTTTATACCCGGAGAATTGAAGAGAAAAACATGAGTTCATGGGCGAGTGAAATGGAATTCAAGGAAAAGTTTTTTGTCAGTAATCGCAAACCCCAGCCCGGAAAACAACTTTCTGAAATCCCTTTTGATGCCGGGCAAGCCATGCAGGATCCGTTCAATATGAAACTGAATGAAGGTGGAGCTACGGTTACTATTGACAACAAGGAACTGATTTATACTATTTGCAACATGCCGGAGCAAACCAGTCAGGATAAGTATATCAACTGTGATCTGTACTATACAAAATTTGAGTTTGGTGGCTGGAGTGACATCATTCCTATTGATGCAGTTAATACGTCGGACAACTGGGAAAGTCAGCCTTCGATTTCGAGCGATGGAAAGACTTTATATTTTATCAGTGATCGTCCGGGAGGAATTGGTGGCTATGATATTTACACCAGCACCCGCGATGAAAACGGCACCTGGAGCGCTCCGAAGAATATGGGCAAAATCATTAATTCCAAAGGAAATGAAAAAAGCCCTTTCATTCACACCGATAGTCAGACTTTGTATTTTAGCTCCGAAGGCCGTCCGGGCATGGGTGGATACGACATCTATTATGTGCGCATGGACGACTACGGTGTGTGGCAAAAGCCGATGAACATTGGTTATCCAATCAATTCCAAATACGATGACGTTGGATTTTTTGTAAGTACCGATGGCAAATACGGATATTTCGGTTCGAACAATATGAGCGATGGCCTTGGAGGTTGGGATTTCTATTCTTTTGAACTATACGAAGAAGCGCGCCCGGAGAAAGTTTTGTTTGTGAAAGGCACAGTGAAAAACGAACAGGATGACAGACCAGTGGAAGCGAAAATTGAAATAAAGAATCTCACCACAAAAGAAATCAAAGAAATTCCGATCGATCAGGAAACCGGCGAATACGTGGCTGCCATTAAGTTTGAATCTGATTTTATGCTCACAGTGAAGAAGCCGGATTTTGTTTATGAGAGCACTTATATTTCGCAAGAGGATTCTGTTTTTTCAGAACCTACCAATGTGAATGTTGATCTGGAGCCCGTTGAGCTAGGCAAGGCTTATCGGATGAAAGATATTTATTATGAAAGCAACTCTGCTGATCTTACTCCGGAATCGAAAAAAGTGCTGGACGAGTTTACGGAATTCCTGATTGAAAATCCGAATATAAAAGTAAAGATTCAGGGGCATACCGACAATATCGGAAGCGATGCATTCAATCTCACCCTTTCCGAAAACCGCGCCCACAGCGTGTATAATTATCTTGTGTCGATGGGCCTAAGCGCATCACGTTTGAGCTACAAAGGTTTTGGCGAGACCAAGCCGGTAGACACCAATGATACTGAAGTCGGTCGCGCTATGAATCGCCGCACGGAGTTTCTGATCACGGGCATGTAAAGACGCAGAGAGAATTCAATCTTCCGCGAATTCTCGCTAAAATTTTTATTATCATCAGCAGGTATGATGAAAGCTAATTCGAATCAATCTTCATCTGCCTCGCCGCGGCGAGGAATCTTGATTCAGCTGTGTCTCGCAGAGGGCGCAAAGCCGCAGAGTGAGGTCACGAAGATCTCGCGCGGAGATCGCAAAGGCGCAGAGAGAATTCTCAATAGAATCTTGCAGAGGGCGCAGAGCCGCAGAGAATTTCTCTCTTCCGCGAATGAACGCAAATTATCGCGAAAATCATTTTTAATTACTCTACACGCCCCTTCGATGAACGCTAATGGAATCATCCTTCACCTGCGGTGAAAACTGATTCAGTGGGTAGCATCATGCACGCAAAGACGCAGAGAATTTCTCTTTCCGCATTGTGCATTGAGCGTAGTCTCTTAAACTTCGCATGCCGCAAGCGGTTACGTCACCTTTGTACTTTCAACTTTAAAAACTTTACAAACTACAAACAAGATGGCAACGCATCAAGCGACATGCGCTTGATTACTTTAAGCGTATGCGTGTAGCGATTCAAGTCCTTATTGAAAATGCCGTGATGATCGATGCTGTCGATGCGAACACGGCCGGAGGCATGAATGATTTCTGAGTTGCTAAGCAGGATTCCGGTGTGTGTGACATCGCCGTTTTCGTTTTGAAAAAAAGCAAGATCGCCAGGCTGCGCTTCCAAAACAAAAGCGATTTCATCACCCAGAAGCACCTGCTGATGCGCATCGCGTGGCAGTATAAAACCATTGAGCATAAAAACCATCTGCGTGTATCCGGAGCAGTCAATACCAAACGGAGTGCGGCCGCCCCAGCGATAGGGGTTGCCCAGATAGAATTTTGCCGTCTTAATAACTTCGCTTGCAGAGCTGATTTTATCTGGTGTTTCGAAACAGCCCTTTTCAGTTTGTTCTTCGCGGACGCGGCTCCCACGCGGCAGATCCAGCTTAATACCTTCTTTCGAAAGTATCATCGAAGAAGCAGTGAAGACAAATCTATAGGGCGTATTGCATTTTCCTGAGATTTCATCGAGCTTTGTGATTTCCGGAATGAACCCACTGTAGTTGTAATCGAGGCATGTAACAGCGAGCCAGCCATTTTGGACATCCATGATTGCAATGTCTTCGCCATAGAGAATTTCATTCACCATTTCTGCACGGTGCGATGGCTCTTTGCGCATCGGAACTACTGTTTCAGCTACTCTGTAAACCTGCATAATCTGTTTCCTTTATTAAATGATCTCCTGCTTCGGGGCCTAAATTAAACAAAATATCCAACACCGAAAGCGAATTCCTAAATCCATAAATTGTATCGAACGGCTGATAATAACTTTGCTGTAATACCCATTCAGCGCTGTTTTTGCACGATGTTCTACAATCAACACCGTTGAATTCTCGCACAAAATCATCGGCAAACGAAACCGATGTTTTGATGTTCATCCACTTCATGAAAATATTTTGCAGCGCTGCATTCAGGTCAATCAACCGTTTGTGGTCCCGCTCGAATTCAGCAAAAATATAATCAGCGTAATACAGAAAAAAGGGACTTTTGGAATAAGCAGTGGTTAGCGTTTTTCTGTGATAAAGTGGCCAGTTTTCGTTGTAATCAATTTCGATTTCACTTGTTTTGGTGCGATGTCCGTTTGGTTTGTGAACCGGTACCACGAGCGATCTAATGTCGTTCGGACCCCCAATGAAATATCGGTTACGAAGTGTTTGCTTCGGATATGTTTCATGTGTGTCAATAATTATTTCTTCGGCATGACACATCAGCGCCATTAGCTTCGCAGGCGGCGCCAGCAATGATGGAAGCAATAATTTGTTTGATTGACTGCACATGATTGCAAAGATACAAAATTACGAAAGCCGCCAGCTGTCAGTCGTCAGCCTACAGTCCGCCGCGGCGGATGAGAAGGAGCTGAGAGGCTTTCCTCTCATGGGCATTGCGTTCCGCATGTCGCAAGCGGTTACGTTACCTTTATAAACTTTCTACTTTAAAAACTTTTTACTATCGAGGAGCGGTTCACAACTGACATCAGGCGTGCACCTGTATGATAGCCCTTACAAACAGATAGGCCATGTAACCGACTACAGCAAATTTTACAATATTGCTGATGATAATGCCTGGTCTTGTTTTGCCAAATTGTTTTTCAGCAATGGCTGGTGCCACATAATCAACGCTGATGACAACTATTGTAATTGCTGATAAAATCAGAATCTGAAAAGTATAAAACGGCGGCTCTTTCATGAGTTGCAGCATCATCAAGCCTGCAAGTCCGAATGGAGTTCCGGGAATTATTTTCACAAAACAACCAACCAGACCAAGAATCATAAACACCGCACCGATGATGATCCATATTTTATCGCTCCAGATGAATTCGCTCCATGCGAGTTGCATCGTTATTTCACCCATCATTTTCTATCAATTTGGTGGACAAAGATATAAAAGATTTCTCTGTGCCGGAAAAAAATTCATATGGATAAAATGATGGCTTAATACGATTGATTCATCGTAGTTAAGGTATGTTATGAAAGTAAAATAATTTTCCAGATTGAAATAATCAGAATGCAATCCCAATATTAAATCCGAATTTCACTCTGGTTCCGGTTGCTTTTGAGCCGAGCATGCCCAGAAAAAATCCTCCTTTGGATAGATTGGTATCGAAATCTTCATTTTTCACATAACTCATGTAAGCTGGTCCCAGAAACAAATCTACAGTAAAACGATTTTTAAAGAACCATTGATTTCCAATAAGCAATGCGCCGCCGACAGCATGACTCCATCCGGGTATCGGATTGTCATAGCGGTCAAGTGTGGCGTTGGTGCCTTGTTCGTAACTATATAAAGCAGCCGCATACACTCTGTTTTTATGTCCGTTGATCACATTGTCTGTGAAATAATAGCGCATTTCCGGCGAAATCCCAAAACCGCCTTGCTCAAAATATGTTTCGCTCATCCCATTGCTCGAGCTTATGATGAAAACATTTGCACTGGCACTGAAATCGTTTGTTATAAAAGCTTCTACACTCAAAGGAATCATGTTGAGCATAGATGCAAATGGATTTGTCTTGATGTTTATTACCGGCTGTTTTTCTTCCTGCGCATGTACATTTCCCACTAACGAAATCATCAGCAATGCGCAAATAAAAATACTTTTTGTAAATTTATTTACCATATAGTTTTTATTGAATAAAATTCTTTGTCACCGGAAACCTGAATTACATAAACACCGCTTGAAATGCCAGTCATATCAATGCTGCTCTCATTACCAGATGCCCGCACCGATTTTAATTTCTTTCCGTTGATGTCGATGATCGTGATTACTGACGATGTAGGTTCCTTAAAAATCAAATTGATAATTTCATTTTTCTGATCGGAATAAACCTTCACCGGAATGTCAGAAGATTCTCCGATTGACTGCGGATATTCAAATGTCAGATCATCAATATAAATGGTGCTGCCTGCCTGAGGGTTGTTGCGGTCGGTCGGCATCAGAATAATATTCAAGTGTGTTGGCGTATTGCTGTTGCGGTAGTCAAAGACAGCTTCGAATTGTGTCCAGGTGAGCACGGTGGCTGATGTTTCGAAACCTGCAATGGCAATGGTGTCCCATGTCCCGCTGTTGTCCTGCAACAAAAATGCACCAATGAGACAAATGTCGTTGTTGCTGGGCTCGTACTGATACCAGCCGGTCATTTTCTCAGGTCGGCCTGTGAACGGCGTGCCACCATCTATTGTTGCAGTCATACTCATCAAATCAAAGCTGAAGTCTCCTAAAGTGAGCATCCCCGGCAGATTTCCGGCAAACGAAGACTGCACAGTGATCATGGCTGCATAACTGCCTCCGTGAACATACACTTCTTCTTTTTCAACCACGATTTTTCCGAGCGATGATGTTACATCGTTGGGGCTGTCCCATGAATCTGGATTTTCATAGGTTCCCGATGCCGTCCAGTTTTCGAAACCGGCATTGGGAATTGTTGTCTGAGCAGAGACTGTTGCAAACGCCAATATGGCAATACCGGTTACGAAAGCTGTTTTCATATACTTATTGTTTTAATAGAATGTCGTTGATCGCCTGTACAAAAGAAGTCTTGGGGAGTGCTCCCATGGCCATTTGTGGCTGTTCGCTCATTGGGCAGAACAGAATACTGGGGATACTTTGAATTCCGAATGCAGCGGCCAGTTCCTGTTGCTCTTCTGTATTCACTTTGTAAATGTTGACCTTTCCTTCATACTCCGTGGAAAGTTCTTCAAGAATTGGAGCAACCATTTTGCATGGACCGCACCAGTCTGCGTAGAAATCGATGATGCAGGGAAGCTGGCCTTCAAACTTCCATTCCTTGTTGACTTCGTAATTGAAAACTTTTTCTTTAAATGTTTCGTTGGTTAAGTGTTCCATTTTGTGTTGCTTTTAATTATTGCCGAAAATCACTTCTTTGATCATGCGCTCATACTCGCTTTTGGGAAGAGCACCTGCTGTCATTACGGGTTTGCCTTCAACCGGGCACATCATGATGCTGGGAATGCTCTGAATGCCGAACGCATTGGCTACTTCCTGTTCCATGTCGGTGTTGACTTTATAGAACTGAATTTTCCCTTTGTATTCTGCAGCCAGGTCATCCATGATGGGTGCGACCAATTTACATGGTTTGCACCAGTCGGCATAGAAGTCAACAACACATGGAGTGCTGCTTTTGTACTGCCATTCCTTTTCGTTGCGGAAATCAAAAATGTGTTTGACAAAATTCTCTGTGTTGAGATAAACAACTTTCCCATTTCCTTCTGTCGAAAATGCAGAGGTAGTTTCCGTTGTTTCTGTGTTTTCGTTTACAGTTGAATCGGAACCATTGTTTTTGTTTTCTTTGTTTCCTGAACAGGAAGCCATAATTGCGGCTAAAACGAAGACTGATGCGAAGTGTAAAATTTTCATGCGAATTTGTTTTTGCAAAGGTACCAACGATATTATTTAGTTTTTACGGCCCGGTGATGATATAAATCATTGGACAGGGCATTGTCTTTCTTCAGGAAATTGTATTACATATCTACGTCGAGGTTGAACAATATGAATGACAGGATGTCGGCAGCTTCATCAATTTGTTTGGAAGTGGGCTTGCCGGCGCCGTGTCCAGCCATGGTTTCAATGCGGATCAGTACCGGATTTTCGCCCCGGTGTTTGTACTGAAGTTCGGAAATGAATTTGTAGGAATGAGCAGGAACCACGCGGTCATCATGATCGGCAGTAGTAACAAGCGTTGCCGGATATTGTACCCCTTCTTTTATATTGTGCAGCGGACTGTATTTGTAGATAAAATCGAAATCTTCCTGATTGTCGCTGGAGCCGTAATCGCCGGTCCATGCCCATCCGATCGTGAATTTCTGAAAACGAAGCATATCCATTACACCAACTGCGGGCAATGCCACTTTGAACAAATCGGGACGCTGGGTCATGCAGGCTCCAACCAGCAGACCACCGTTCGATCCGCCCTGGATGGCGATTTTCGAAGGATTTGTGTATTTGTTTTCAATAAGATATTCGGCTGCGCCAATAAAATCATCAAAGACATTTTGCTTCTGATGTTTTGTGCCTGCATCGTGCCATTTCTTTCCGTATTCGCCGCCGCCCCGCAGATTAACAACGGCATATATTCCACCTGCTTCGAGAAACGGAATGGCAGTTAACCGGAAACCCGGTGTCAGACTGATGTTGAATCCACCGTAGCCATATAGAAGTACTGGTCTTTTCCCATCCATTATCATGTCATTGCGGTAAGTCAGAAACATTGGAATTTGAGTGCCATCCTTGCTTTTGAAAAACACCTGTGTAGTGGTGAAGTCTTCTGGTTTGAAATCAACGGTAGGACTCCAGTATTTTTCATTGCTTCCAGTTTTCATATCGTACCGGAAAATGCTGTTCGGCATGGTATAGCTGGTATAGGAATAGAAGAACACTGATTCATCGCGGTTTCCCGAAGGGCCGCCCAGAGTACCGATTCCGGGGAGTTCGATTTTCTTTTCCTGTTTGCCTGTGGCGGAATAAATGTAGATGCGATCAGAAGCATGCTCAAGATAATTCACAACGAGTTTTTTGTTGATGTGTGACACTGATTGCAACACATGCTCTGATTCCGGAATAACATCGCGCCAGCTACTGACGCTTGGGTTTGCCGGATCAACGGAAATGAGGCGGTTGTTGGGTGCGCCTTCGTTTGTCAGAATATAAAATTTATTCTCAATCACTCCAACAAAATTATAATCGTACTCAAAACCGTCGGCAATTTTTATCCATTCAGTGTCGCCGAGGCCTGCAGCCCTGAACCAGAGCGCATTTCCACTGGTGCCTTCGCTTTCGCTCAGAAACATATACTTCTCATCTTCATCGAGAAAAACGCCGTAGTTGCGCAGCGGATAATCCTTGTTTTCGTAAATCAGTACGTCTTTGGCTTGTGATGTCCCAAGTTTGTGATAGAACACTTTATGAAATTCATTTATGGTTGACAGCGATTTGCTTTCATCTTTTACATCGTAGGCCGAATAGAAAAAGCCGTCTTTATACCAGGCAATGCCTGAGAATTTAGTCCATTTCACTGCATCGGGCAGCATTTTGCCGGTCTTGATTTCCAGTATCTGAATATCGTTCCAGTCGCTGCCACCTTTCGAAGTCGAAAACGCCATGTATTTATAATCTTTCGAGATCGAATAGTCGCTCAGCGCGGTGGTGCCATCTTCCGAAAGATTGTTGGGATCAAGCAAAACGCGTTCTTCTCCATCGTATCCTTCGCGGACAAACAAAATGCTTTGATTTTGCAAACCAGTGTTGCGGAAACAAAACACCCATGGCCCTTTTTTAAAAGGAATACCTGATTTTTCATAATTCCACAATTTCTGCAAGCGTACACGAATTTTTTCACGCATCGAAATCTGGTCCAGATATTCGTTGGTTACTGCATTTTGCTGCTCCACCCATTTTTTTGTTTCATCCGAATTTTCATCCTCGAGCCAGCGATAAGGATCTGCGACTTTAGTGCCGTGATAGTCATCTGTATCATCGCTCCTGAAAGTCTCCGGGTAGCGGATATCCTGCGCGGAAAGCATTGTTGAAAAAAGAATGAGCGTCATAATTAAAACGGAATTTTTCATATCTTGCGTTTGATTACATTTGTATTCAAAGATAATTAAATTCCGGATTATGGAAAAGAAAATAAAATCGGTTAAAGCGACACGCCGGCAGCAATATCTTGATCGTTTCGATTCAGCGGAACTCAAGGAAATGGTATTTGTAACGGAGGAACAGCATTTTGACGAACAAGGGCGCCTGCTTAGTATTTCGAAGTACTCCCGGCCCGATGAACTGGAAGAGAAAATCGTGAAATCGTATGACGGGAATACTGTCATCACTGAATATTATATTGACGAAAATGAGCTGAGCGAAAAATCGGTTGCTGAGATCAACGAAAATGGCCGCATTGTAAGAGAAACCATGTATTATGCCGACAGCACCGAATCGGTCAGCGAGTTTGAATATGACGGTGAGCGTCCGCTGAAAAAAACAACCATGGACATTGACGAATACGAGCGTGAGCTGAGCGGCGAGCACACATGGACGTATGATGGCGCCGGGAATCTGCTCAGAGAAGAAGAAAATGAGTACGGAGAGCTCTCATTTTACAGGGAAATGAAATACGATGACAAGAACCGGATGGTAGCGCAGACCACTTTTCATGCGGCCGACGGGAAATCATCGCACGATGAAATGGAGTGGGAAGGCGAGGAAGTTTCTCATGTAATAAAAACAGATATTTACGGAAACAAAACTGAGAGTTTTTATAAATACAACGCACAAGGCGACGCTGCGCATATTCAATTCAAATCAAAGGCTTTCAATTCGGAAACCGTTATGGAATACGACGCAGACAACAATGCCATTCACGAAAAAGAAACCGACGACAAAGACGAAGTTTTGTATGAAGTTTTCAGGCAGTTCCATCCTGAAACAAAAAAGTTGGTGCGTGTGGAGACCTACATCAACCGCCAGGGACAAGGCACCGACGTACATTATATGCTGGAATACGAATATGAGTTTTTTGAATAAACGCATTCACCGGCTTCACTGGCGTGGATTTGTAATCCGTGACAGTGAACACCTCACTCGGATTCCAAATTCGCGCGAGGTGATTTCCGCTGTCTCCTTCGATACACCGCAAGCAGTTACCTTGCAAAGAGCTACAAGAGCGGCACTGCTAATGACACACTTGCTTAAAATTCTGAAAATCAACAAAAAAGGCTAATGAAGTTCCCGGTCTCCGAGCCGGGATCTCATCCTATACTACAGACTTTTTTTGTTGATTTTCGCTGTCGACTCTTCGACGGAGTTTATCCTGCTGTCGACTCTTCGACTCCGCTCAGAGTGACAGTAGCAGGGCTCAGCATAACAGCAGCAGGGCTCAGGATGACGGTCGCAGAGCTCAATGTGACAGGGTCGCAGAATCATTTTAAAACCAACACATTAGCAAATCAGCTCAAGATAAAAGACAAAACTACAAAGACAAAAGTACAAAGCGCAGTCCTGAGCCTGTCGAAGGGACAAAAGTGAATAAAACAGTATTTCAAATTGCCGAATTTTCAAATTACCACACTTTCAACCGAACGATGAAATCGTGAGCTCATGAACACCTTTGAAATAAATATTAATGAGTGAATAAATTTTTAAATCAGCATATCCACACATTATCACATCAGCACATCATCACATCATTTCCCCGAATTCACCGTCTGCAAGCCGATCAAACGATCGAATACTTCGCCGGGCTCGCGGTAATAGACATAAATGGTGTAATCATTGTCGGCTTCCGAATGTCGCCCCTCGATGTATGACGCATCAGCTGCGGCTTCGCCGTCTTTCAGATAAACATACTGATAGTTGTAATACCCTTGTTTCAGCAGCAATGAATCGGCATATCCTTTCAGATTGTAATCGTAATTAAGCTTGTATTTTTCGTTGAATCCCCACTGGGTGAAAGCGCCCTGCAGAAACACCGATCCTTCGGTGAGCGGGGCATCGTAGCTAAGCAGAAAATGGACCCACACATATTCCGATTCCAGGTCGCTGTCCTTGCCATCATCATTTTTTATGAGTAAGCGGCCGTTGATGTCTTCATCGGACATGTAGCGTTCAAAAGGCCTGCGGTAATCGGTTTTCAGATTCACATGAAAAAGATTTTCTTTCCGCTGAATACTGGCAACTCTGTCGGTGTTGTAGGCAATGCTTTTAATATCGAAATGTCTGAATTCGTTGTTGGCATCGAAAACATTTTCGCTCTCGAAATTATATTCAAGTTCATCGCCTTTCACAAGTTTTGGCTTCAAATCGGTAATCAGATTATCAGTCCTTCCGTTTTGCTGCAGAATCACAGTCAGATTGCGGTATGGATCAATAATTTCAACACCGCTTTTATTGATTACAAAATCTACTTCGTGCTGATAATTTCGAAGCTCGATGTTTGTTGCCATTTTTATATCTGAAGTAATACCAACAATATTTTCGGCAACTAAAAAACGCTTTGTCATCACCGTTTTCTTTTCTCCATTGTCATTGTAATAGACCTGCAGCAGATAGTTTCCGCTTTTCTTTGGCTTCATATTTTCGGTTGGAAAATTCACCGAATAATGAACATAATTGACGAGAGTGTTTACAGAAAACTGAAAAGAAGTGATTGGGTCCTCAGAAAACCCGTCGATATAATCCATTTGCGGAAGATCGACCGGACTCCACAAAGCATCGCAGAGGATAAATGAAAAGAAATAATCTTTTTTGTCATTCGCCAGTTCATCAAAGGATAGGGTAAGCTGGTTCTGTTTATTCAGCCAGATTACCGGAGGTCCAAAAACCCATTCCGAGGAGTGGAGCTGTACAGAATGAATGGTTTCGGAATACACTTCGTCAGAATATTTCATCCGCGAAGGCTCGTAATATTCCACCGCATCCGGATATGTCACTACAGCATTTGTGCTGTCGGCGATATTTATTTCTGACACCGCAGGCTTCGAAGTGTGGCAGGAAGCGAGCCCCAGACCGGCTATGATATATATCAGTGTTTTTCTCATTTCATTCCGATTGCTTCGCAAATATAGGAAATATCAGGCAAAGAAAGTGTAAAGCACATATAAAGATGCAGTCAGGCGCTTTTAAAGTGTATCGTTGCAACTGATTAATTTCTAAATTTGCGGAAATTCCAGACCTATATGCGAAAGGTTTACAAAATCCGCAAAGGGCTTGACATAAAACTGAAGGGAGATGTGAATCCGGACGACATTCGGACTCATGCTGCCGAGCTTTATGCCGTTGAGCCCAGCCGGTTCAGGCTGATGAATCCCCGCCTGCTGGTGCAGGAAGGTGACATCGTTGAATGTGGCACTCCGGTAATTCAAAACAAACTTGACGAAAGAATTATTCTCACTTCGCCGGTGTCAGGCATAGTAAAAAGAGTTGTACGGGGCGATAAGCGAAAGCTGTTGGCTGTTGAAATCGAACCAGACAAAAGCGAAAGGAAAGTTCATTTTGGCGAAGCAAATCCGGCAATGTGTGAGCGGGAGACCATTGTTTCGAAACTATTGAAATCTGGCTTATGGCCTTTGCTTCGGCAGCGGCCCTATGCAATCATAGCAAACCCGGACGATACTCCGCGCGACATTTTTATATCAGCATTCGATTCTGCGCCGCTGGCTGTTTCTGATCATGCATTCATTAAGAAAAACGCAGCTGCATTTCAAACCGGTATCGATGTCCTGAAAAAACTTACTGCAGGAAGGGTACATATAGGACTGCATGCAGAAAAGACGGACGAGCTGGTGTATGCTGCATTTAAAAATACCGAGCTGCATGTTTTCAGCGGACCGCATCCGGCGGGCAATGTGGGAGTTCAGATTCATCAGATTGCGCCCATCAACAAAGGCGAAACGGTTTGGTATCTCTATCCGCAGGATGTTGTTGCCATTGGCAAACTATTTATTTCCGGTTATCGCGAAATCACACGATTTGTGACAGTGGCGGGCAGTGAAGTAAAAAACACCTACATGGCAGAAATGCCCGCTGAGTCTTCGCTGGAGTGGTTGCTTGCAGGAAACATAAAAGAAGGCGATGTGCGTGTTATCAGCGGCAATGTGCTTTCTGGAACCAATGTCGGCAAGCAGGGTTTTCTTGGTTTTTATGAATCAATGATTACTGTAATTCCCGAAGGCAATTATTTCGATTTCTTTGGTTGGGCCGCGCCGGGTTTCAACAAGCACAGTGCCTCGCGAACTTTTCCTGCTTTTCTTACTCCGAAGCGTAAGTTTCGTCTCGACACCAATTTCCATGGGTCTGAACGTGCTTTTGTACTGAGTGATCAGTATGACAAAGTTTTTCCCTTTGATATTTTGCCGGTTTATTTGCTCAAAGCTATTCTGGCTGGTGATATTGAAAAAATGGAAAAACTCGGAATTTACGAAGTGGCCGAAGAAGATTTTGCGCTATGCGAATATGTCTGCACTTCGAAAATTGAATCGCAACAAATCGTTCGCGACGGAATTGACCTGATGATTAAGGAAATGAGTTAATATATAGTTCTATGAAGAAAGGACTCAGAAAAATTTTAGACAGAATCAAACCATCGTTTCAAAAGGGGAAGAAACTTCATTTTCTTCACTCCACATTCGATGCGTTTGAATCTTTCATGTTTGTGCCTGACAAGGTAACGAACAAAGGCTCGCATATCCGCGACGCCATTGATCTTAAGCGAACGATGACTGTCGTAATCATTGCACTTGTGCCTGCGCTGCTGTTCGGAATGTTCAATGTCGGCGTGCAGCATTTTCTGCTGATGAACGAGTACAAAGGCCTGTCGTGGCAGGAAGTAATTTCTGCAGCCGGCATCTGGCCTATGTTCTGGTATGGCTTCCTGAAAGTTTTACCCATCATTATTGTTTCGTATGTGGTAGGACTTGGGATTGAATTTGTTTTTGCGCAGGTGAAAGGGCACGAAGTCAATGAAGGATTTCTGGTCACCGGAATGTTGATCCCGTTGATTGTGCCACCTACAACACCGCTCTGGATGCTGGCTGTAGCTGTTGCTTTTGCAGTGGTTTTCGGCAAAGAAGTTTTCGGTGGTACTGGCATGAACATCATGAATCCGGCATTACTCGCCCGCGCATTTTTGTTTTTTGCCTACCCGTCGCATATGTCGGGCGATGCTCCGTGGAGTGTTGCCGCAGATGCGATGAGCGGCCCGACTCCTTTGGCACATGCTGCCGCTGCCAATGTAGAGCAGATGCCTTCACTGACAGATATGTTCATTGGTTTTATTCCGGGTTCCATAGGTGAGACATCGGTTGCAATGATATTGCTGGGGGCATTGATTTTGATTTTCACAGGAATCGGTAGTCTGCGCATAATGCTGAGTGTTGTTATTGGTGGCGTTCTGATGTCACTGCTCATGAATGCATGGGGCGCCAATCCTTACATGGAGATGACGCCGCTTTGGCATTTGATGGTTGGCGGATTTGCGTTCGGAACCGTTTTTATGGCAACCGATCCCGTCACCGCAGCGCAGACTCAATGGGGAAAAATCATTTACGGCTTGCTTATCGGAATGTTCACTATACTGCTTCGGGTGCTCAATCCGGCGTATCCTGAAGGCATGATGCTGGCTATTCTGATGATGAATGTATTCGCGCCGCTTATCGATTATTACGTTGTGGAATTCAATATCCGTCGTCGTTTGCGAAGGGTAAAACAGGAAAAAATATAGGAGGCCATATGTTTAGCAACAGATACATATTTATTTATTCCACCATCATGGTTGTGGTGGTTGCTGTTTTGCTGGCACTGGCCGCAACACTGCTTCAGCCCTATCAGGAGAAAAACATCCGGATTGAAAGAATGCGCTATATTCTCACTGCAATCAATATTGAGAACACTACGGCCAATGCTGAGGAGCTGTATTCAAAATACATTTCTGAAGAGCTTGTCATTAGTGCAGATGGGGAAATTACAGGCCGCTACAAAGACGGAAAGCTGGAGCAGGGCAGCCGCAGAGCGTTTGATATTGATCTTCGAACGGAAATGAAAAAGCTGAAAGATGGTGGAACAATTGAATTGCCGCTGTTTATTGCAGTTGCAGGAAATGACACACTGACTATTTTGCCCCTTCAGGGGAAAGGGCTCTGGGGGCCGATTTGGGGATATATCAGTTTGAAGAGCGATTTGAATACCATAGCCGGTTCTGTTTTCGACCACAAGGGAGAGACGCCCGGACTTGGCGCTGAGATTGCCTTACCTGAGTTTCAGCAACAGTTTTTTGGAAAGAAAATCTTTGACGAAACCGGAAATTTTGTGAGCGTGAAAGTTCTGAAAGGAGGCGTAAAAAACAGCAAGACACCGGAAGTACACGGAGTCGATGCTATTTCCGGCGGCACCATTACCAGCGACGGAACTTCGAACATGATTGAAAGCAGCCTTCATTTGTATATTCCTTTCATTAAAAAGAATATAAGTCATGAGTAACGAAAATACAACGCGAGAATCTGCATTCTCTGCAAAAAATCTACGTTTGCTTACAGCGCCGCTAAGCAAAGACAATCCGATCACTGTGCAGGTGCTTGGAATTTGTTCCGCGCTGGCGGTTACAGTGAAACTAAAACCTGCTATAGTGATGGCTTTGGCAGTAACAATTGTAATTGCTCTGGCAAATCTGATCACGTCGTTGCTGCGTAAAACCATTCCGCCTCGCATTCGAATTATTGTACAATTGGTCATTATTTCATTGCTTGTAATTTTGGTCGATCAGGTACTGAAAGCTTTTGTGTATGATGTAAGTAAGCAGCTTTCAGTTTTTGTCGGGCTCATCATTACCAATTGCATTGTGATGGGACGTCTGGAAGCCTTTGCCATGGCCAATCGCCCGTGGCAGTCGTTTATTGATGGGATTGGCAACGGTCTTGGTTATGGGATAATTCTGATCGTTGTTTCGTTTTTCCGCGAGTTGCTTGGCTCCGGAACAATCTATGGCTATCAGATAATTCCTGATGGTTTCTATGCGATTGGATATGAAGATAATGGCCTGATGATTCTGCCACCAATGGCGCTTATACTTGTTGGCGCTATCATCTGGGTTCATCGCAGCAGCAATAAAGACTTGATTGATAAAAGTTAAAACTGAAAAGCTATGCAGGATTTAATTAATATATTCGTCAAGAGCATTTTCATCGACAACATGGTGTTTGCCTATTTCTTAGGCATGTGCTCTTACCTGGCCGTTTCAAAAACAGTCAAAACATCGCTGGGACTTGGTGTTGCAGTGATTTTTGTTCTTTTGATAACAGTCCCCCTCAATTTTCTTCTGGAGACCTATTTTCTAAAGAAGGGTGCTATGGAGTGGATCAGTGCATCGTTTGCTGATCTCGATTTAAGCTTTTTAAGTTTCATTATGTTCATCGCTGTGATAGCCGGGATGGTGCAACTGGTTGAAATGATTGTTGAGAAATTCAGCCCTTCATTATACAATGCGTTGGGAATATTTCTTCCGCTTATCGCAGTGAATTGTGCCATTCTTGGAGCATCACTTTTTATGCAGGAACGCGAACTCGAATCGGTGGGCGAATCTGTGGCCTTCGGCCTTGGTTCAGGCATTGGCTGGTTACTGGCCATTGTTGCCATTGCTGCTATCCGCGAAAAACTGACCTACTCAAATGTCCCGGCTCCACTTCGTGGACTTGGAATCACTTTTATTATTACCGGGCTTATGGGCATTGCGTTTATGAGCTTTTTCGGAATATCCATTTAATTCAAAACAGGCGTTATGGTTCTGATAGAAATTTCGACGGGAACAATCATTGCAGCAGGTGTTGTTGTTTTTTTACTTATTATATTATTACTGGTGGGCATGCTGCTGTATGCGCGAAAAAAACTGATGCCACAAGGGAAAGTAACATTGACAATCAACGATGACCAGAAGATTGAAGTAATGCCCGGATCAAGTGTTTTATCAACAATGAGTTCCAATGGTATATTTCTTCCATCAGCATGTGGTGGTGGCGGCACCTGTGGTATGTGCAAATGTCAGATTCCAGAAGGTGGTGGTTCGATTTTGCCAACAGAAACCGGTTTTTTTACACGAAAACAAATCAAGGAAAATTGGCGTCTGGGTTGTCAGGTGAAAGTGCGCAATGATATGGATATTCAGATTGCACCTGAGATATTTGGTGTAAAAAAATGGGAATGCGAGGTTGTTTCCAATAGAAATGTTGCCACTTTTATAAAAGAATTTGTTTTAAAAATTCCGCACGACGAACGTTTTATTTTCCGCAGTGGCGGCTATGTTCAGGTATATGTGCCAGGTGGCATCGAAGTTCCGTTTAAAGATTTTAACATCGAAGAAGAATACCGTGACGAATGGGATAAGTTTAAGATGTGGGATTTAATAATGAAGAATCCGGAACAGATGTATAAAGCTTATTCTGTGGCCAATCACCCGGCATTAGACAATATTATCATGCTCAATGTGCGTATAGCAACCCCGCCCTGGGACAAGAAAACAAACAGTTTCAAAAAGGTGAATCCGGGTATTTGTTCCAGTTATGTCTTTTCTTTAAAACCTGGCGATAAGGTTATTGTGAGCGGTCCTTACGGCGAATTCCATATCAAGGACACCAAAAAGGAAATGATGTTCATTGGTGGCGGAGCCGGAATGGCACCTATGCGGTCGCATATTTTTGATCAGTTCGAAACACATACAACTGATCGTAAAGCTACATTCTGGTACGGTGGCCGTTCGTTGCGCGAGTTGTTTTATGTGGAGGATTTTAAACGAATTGAAAGTCAGCACCCGAATTTTAAATTCAACATAGCGCTTTCAGAGCCAAAACCCGAAGACAATTGGACCGGCTATACCGGCTTTATTCACAAGGTAATTCTCGATAATTATTTGAGTAAACATCCGGAACCGGAGGAAATAGAATATTATTTGTGCGGACCGCCGCAGATGAACGATGCTGTGCAGGCGATGCTTGATAGTTTGGGTGTGCCGCAGGAGAATATTGCATTTGATGACTTCGGTGGGTGAGCCCGCGATGAGTTTTCACGCGGAGAACGCAAAGTGATTTCGCGCAGAGGTCGCAGAGACGCTGAGAAATTGCTTGCAGAGGGCGCAAAGACGCAGAGAATAGTTTCACACATAGTTGCACGGCGATTGCTCGCAGAGGTCGCAAAGGCGCAAAGATATTATGCAATAGTTTCTCGCGGAGAACGCAGAGACGCTAAGAGATGTCACGCAGAGAACGCTGAGACGCAGAGAGATTTCACGCTAAGAACGTAAAGACGCAGAGTGATTTCACGCTGAGAACGCAGATACGCAGAGAGATATCGCGTAGAGAACGCTGAGACGCTGAGAAATTGCTCGCAGAGTGCGCAGAGACGCAGTGAAATTCTTTCGTCCGCGAATGAACGCAAATGACCGCGAATATTTTTGCTTCCCTCAGCAGGTCTTATTAACGCTAATTAGAATCAATTTTCATCTGCGATGAACATTGATTCAGTTGTGTCACGCAGAGTTCACAAAGCCGCTGAGAAATTTTTTCATCCGCGAATTACGCTTTTTATATTCGCCTTCTGATATTGTTTTTTTGGTGCTCATGAGCTCGTGCCTTCCAGGCACTTCGGTTCGCGAAGGATTTGTTGCCGGCAACATTGCATATGGACGCTAATTCGAATCCGCCTTCACCTGTGGTGAAGACTGATTCTGTGTGTCGCTCGAATGGATACAAAGATTCCTCTGGATCCGACTCTTCCATGACCTCCATTTCATTTCGGACTATGGAAGGTCGCTAGCAAACTCAGTTCGGATTAGTAGTAAAAGTGAAAATGGGGCTGTCTCAAAATTAAAAATTGTTACGATATTCCATCGTCCGCCGACTGGCGGATATGGAATCGTCGTAACAGCGTCAAAAACAACGATTCCATATCCTTCCGCTCCTGCGTCGCTATCGGACGATGGAATATTGTTTTTGACTAAGCTTGCGCTTTGAGACCGCCTCAGCCAATGATTTCAAAAGACTAAACCGAACTGAGTAAAAGCGAGCTGACAGCTGCAACTTGCACCTTTATGGACTTTATAACTTTCTACTTTCCACTTCATAAACTTAGTGTTTCTTTCTGCTACAAACATTCCCTATAAAAACTTTCGCATCGTAGATGCATTCTGCAGAGCGGATGATCAGGCAGTAGATGCCTGGTTTAAAGTTTCTGGTTGGAACTGAAACACTGGCCGTATTTTTCTCTTCCGTTAATACAGCCCGGTTGAAAACCAGTTTCCCTTTTTTGTCCTTGATCGACAGTAAATACACATTGTCACATTTTCCTGCAAAAGAAATAGATGCAGTACTAAAACCATTATTGAATAAAAAGTTTTTCATGGCGGTCAAATTAAGTTAATAAGAAATTAATTCTGAAGTATAAAAACTCCCCCCGAAAATCGGAGCGGCTGTTCGGGATTGTTGCCCTACTTTGCCGCTCCGTAAATTTTGTAAACTATGAACGATTAAGAACTCCCCTCTACATTTCCTTGAATATATTTTGATGATTTCCTGTTGCACTGAAGAATGACTAATTTAATTCAAACTGACCCGAAAAAAAAGTGAAATATCAGGCGGGTTTTGTAAAACTAAAAACCCGAAAACATTTTCAGGAAAATATTCTGATTGAAAAGTTGCTATTTGTGCATTATAGCTGCCTGGTGGGAATAGTTCAGATATGTTAATATGTTTAATTAGTCGATTAATAGGTTTTCTATATTGTAATAGTGATGAACAATTTAAGAATTCAATTTAAGGAATTTTGAGCTTTTGCAGAGAAATTTCACAATCCAAAACTGTCAAAACCTCGGCTGGATTCTACTTATGTTAATATTTCCGGGAAAAATAATTTTGTCGATAGGCCTTTCGAAATGCAGGCCAACACTTGCTTTTAGAGAATAATAAAATCTACATAACGTAATCACAAGCAACGCGCTGGTCGCGAACAGTGGCAAGATACCTTTTCACTTCTTCGTGGGCGGCATGGGTTTCGTAAATGCGCAGTGAATGCTCGGAGTCGAATGTGCAATACAGCGCAAGATCCCAGTAAATCTCGTTTTGCGTGATGTTCTCCCCGCACTCTATCGACAAAAGTCCCGGGATTTTTCCCTCCATAGCAAGCAAACGATTTTTTGCTTCCACCATATTTTCAGCCTTGCTTTTTCCAGCTGCCGTTTCATGAAATTTCCAAAGGACAATGTGTTTGATCATGGGTGAAATTATTTATCCTGAAACCTCCTGTCACCACTTTTCACCGCCATGTAATAATCTTTATTGAGCGGATAACCGAGCTTTCCGGCTGCATCGAGGTCGGCAATGGCGTGAGCGAAATCGTTCTGATTGTAATAGGCCACCGATCGGTTCACCAACGCAACCGCATCGCCGGGTTTGAGCTGCAGCGCTTTGCTGTACGTTTCCACAGCCTTGGAGTATTGTCTCAGATTGGCGTAGGCCATGCCCTGCCAAACCATCACTTCCTGATAGTCGGACTTGAGTTCAATGGCTTTTCCGAAGTGTGTGATGGCCTCTTCGTTTTTTCCGGTATTGTAAAAACACAATCCTTTCCAGTACCACGCTTCTGCATTTTTTGAATTTAGCTTCAAAGCAATATCGAGATCGGTCATGGCTTTATCGTACTGCTGCAGATGATGATATGCGGTTCCCCGCCAAACATAGGCCTGTGCAGAGTCGGGATACATTTTCAGATATGCATCGTAATCGGGAATGGCCTCTTTGTATTTCTGAAGCGTACTCAATGTATTGGCACGGCCAAGCAAAGCGTCGTTGTAATCTGGTTTGAGTTCCAATGCCTTATTGAAATCACTCAAAGCTTCTTCGTAGCGGTTGATATTGAACAAAAGAATTCCGCGGTGTGACCATGGCAGAACATAGCTGGCATCGAGCTGCAGCGCCATGGTGTAATCGTGATAAGCCTTGTCGGTGTAGATTTTCTTTTTAGCTGGATTGTCCTTGTATTTTTTCGAAGCATAAATATCCCAATACAATCCGCCACGGTTGTCCCATGCATACGGATTGCGCGGAAACTGTTCCAGCACATTCGAAAACAAGGCATCGCCGCTTTTCCACACGGGTACGCGACTGAATGATGCGACTGAAAATTTAATTCCAATCAAAATAATAAATACCTGGAAAAGCTTTTTTTTATGGGCACTGCGGCCAAGCCAGAATGCCAATGGAATTGCAAGTCCGATATAGGGAACATAGGTGTAGCGTTCGGCAAGAACAGCGCCACCAACGGGTTTTAGCTGTAGCACCAGGGCCAGGTTGATGATAAAAAAAGCAAGCCCGAAAATCAGTTCGCGATTCTTTCGCCCAAGCCAAACAATCAGTCCGATAATTCCAAGTGTTATAAAGGGTGCTATGCTGTAAATCGATGGCAGCACGCCATTGTCCTTGATTGGATAAGGATAATAACCGGACAGATTTATGGGTACAAAGAATTTATAAAGATAGGTCAGCAATGAGTGATTGACAATTTGCAGTCGCTCCGTAAGCGTGAGCAATGGAGCCAGATCCTGCATGGCCTCGGTCTGACTTTTCAGTGCGATAATTCCAAACAAAAGCGACAAGGCCAGCATCGGAATTTTTTCGGCAATAAGCATCAGATTCAGCTTTCGGCGCTCATACCAATCAATGGCAAACAATGCAACCGGAAATACTACCGCTGCCGATTTAGACATAAGCGACAGCATGAAAAACAGAATAAGAAGCAGATAAGGTTTCCATTTATTTGTGGTTGCTTCTTTGTAGTCATTGTATTTCAGCAACGCCAACAGAAAAAAGAAAGTGTAGAGCACATCTTTGCGTTCCGAAATCCAGGCAACACTTTCCACATGCATCGGATGAACTGCAAAAATCATGGCGACGAAAAACGGCACCCAGTCTGATTGAGAGCGAAATATTCGTTTTACAACCAGAAATACCAGCATGGTATTCAGCAAATGGAACAACAAATTTATTGCATGATACCAGGCAGGATTTTCGCCGGCTATGGCCCAGTCAACTGCATACGACAATGTGGTAATCGGATGATAGTTGCTCATGTAATAAATTTCGCTGAAAATATTCTGAATGCTTTCGAAGCTCAGTGATTTAATATGTACGTTTCCGGACACATAGCCTGCATCATCCCAATTGTAAATGAACTCTGTGTTGAATGACATCGAATAGACAAACAACGTCATCAATGCCAGAACGAGGTAGGGGAGCCATTTTCTGTTGGTTGATTGAATGACTGTTTTTTTCGCAGCCGGATTTTGAACGGCTTTTTTCTGATGCTTCAACTGAGTTTGTTTTTTACCGCTCATGGCTGCTGTTAAGGTTTGTCAATGGCCTGATAAAAAAGTGAATGAATTCGTGTGCGGATATTTTGCTCAACAATTTTTTTGTTCTCCGCATCCGGATAAGTTCTGTTTGAAAGAAAAACATACACAAGACCGTTGCGGGGATCGGCCCAGATAAAGGTGCCTGTGAACCCGCTGTGGCCGAAGCTTTCGGGTGATGCTTCATCGCAGACATTTCCGTTCGGCGTTCCCGACGGTTTGTCGAAGCCAAGTCCACGCCTGTTTTTGTCGAAATAGGTCGAAGTGAATTTTTGAACGGTCGATGCTTCAAAATATTTCGTGCCTGCGTATTGTCCATTGTCGATCAGCATTTGAAGTATCACTGCTGCATCCCAGGAGTTGCCGAAAAGTCCTGCATGTCCCGAAACACCGCCCAGCATGGCTGCTGCCTGATCATGCACGTAGCCGTGAACTTTTACATCTCTGAATGAAGTGTCTTCTTCTGTAGGCGGGATGCGACTTTTAGGAAACCTTGACAATGGATTATAGGTCATCCATGAAAGTCCGAGTGGCTGATAAAAATTCTCATCCACATATTTATTCAGAGAGTCAGCGCTTAAGTATTCCACCATTTCTTTGAGCAGCATAAAGCCGAGATCGCTGTATTTATAGGTATGTGTAGAATTTATTTTTGAATTCAGAATAGTATTCAGCATGGAGTCTTTGTAATCGCAGCGCATGAAAAGCGAGTCACTGACACGAATTCCGAAAAGTGAATCTGGCTTTGTCCGGTAATAATTGGTGTCGGGTTTCCCGTTCTTAATGGTGGCTGCATACAGTGGAAGCCATGCTGGGAGCCCCGATGAGTGTGTGAGCAGTCGGTCGATCCGCAGATGGCCGGCTGGTGTATTTTTCGCGGCAGGCAAGTGTTCCTGCAATTCATCATCCAGTCTGAAACGATTTTCTTCGTAGAGTTTCATCACAGAAATGGTCGTGGCTAAAACCTTTGTGACCGAGGCCAGATCGAAGAGATCAGTTCTTTTTACCGGAGTCTTTTTGGAATAATCATGATATCCGAAAGCTTTGTTGTAAAATACTTTTCCGTTTACTGCAGCGAGTACCTGACATCCCGGAAAAACCTGATCTGCGATGGCTTTTTGGATTATTACATCGACAGAATCAAACAATGAATCCTCTAAACCCAGCTCTGATGGCTGCATTTCGACTAAGCGGCCGTCGCTGGTTTCTGTAATTATGCCGCTTCCTTCCGGATATTTTTCGGAAATTGAAACTGGCAATTGTCCTCTGAAATTCTGAATTCCGAACAGACTTCGGGCACATGCAATTTCAGCCAGCGTATCCCGCTCATAGGTCACAATCAGCGCTGCAGGCTCGAATTCATAGGTCCAGCTGTGGTATGCATATGGATTTCCAAACAGACAAAGAATTGTTTTAGTTTGTTTGCAAATGTTTTCGACAGCCGGCATCACGAGTCCGTTGAAACCATAATTGTTTTTGTTCCAGTATGCCATGTTCTGCACAGCGGCTATTACCAGATCGTAGTTTTTTATTTTATCGGTAACCGCTTTAACGTCGCGGTTAGTCGCATATTCCGGAATAAAAAACACATCGGCACTTATATGGCGCATCAACTCTTCATGAAAAATACTTTCGGCTTCGGCACGAAATGAAACAACGGCAATTCTTTTTTTGATATCTTGGAGCGGAAAATCAATGCCCCGGCTGAAAACGAGCGTAGCATTGCTGTTGAATATCTCTCTTTTCAATTCATACCATTCCGGTTGGTTGATATCACTGGTCACATTTCCTTCCGAAACTGGATTATAGGTTTTAAGATTTTCATTGAATTTTGTGACAAGAATTTTTCGCACGCTTTCGTCAATTCTGAAGGAGTCGATCCGTCCGCTGTCAACCGCGACAACAATGGAATCAATGGCGGTTTTAATTTGTTCGGGCATAAGCAAAACATCGTTGCCGGCAAGCAAAGCTTTCACTTCAATCTGACCGGGTTTGTTGTGTTTCATCACACCCTGCATGCCAAGCGCATCGGTGATTACCACTCCATTATAATTCATTTCATTTTTCAGAAGTCCTGTCACCACCGATGAATTCAGCGTTGTAGGAATATTGCTGGTAGTATCGAGCGCAGGAACAAACACATGAGCCACCATAATTCCCCAGATTCCGGCATCGATCATGGCCGCAAATGGTAACAGATGTACCGAATCTATCACGTCAATATTATCAGTGACATCGGGCAGTGTTTTATGCGAATCCTGCGATGTATTGCCGTGTCCGGGAAAATGTTTGGCTACGGCCATCACGCCCTGCGACTGCATTCCACGACAAAAAACCGCAGCGTAAAACGCAACTTTATGCTGATTTTCGCCGAATGAGCGGTAGTTGATTACCGGATTCAATGGATTATTATTTACATCAACTACAGGCGCAAAATTAATGTGGATGCCGAGTCGCTTGCATTGCATTCCTACGGCCTGACCATAGCGGTAAATGAGTGTTGTGTCGTTTGTGGCTGCCAGAGCCATAAGCCGGGGTAGTGGCATAATACTGTCGAGGCGCATGGCAGGGCCCCATTCTGCATCCATAGCCACAAGCATTGGAATCTTTGCCTTCTTTTGCCAGCGGTTCATTAGCTTCACTTCCTTTTGTGGAGCGCCCTGAAAGAATACAATGGCTCCCGGCTGGTAAGCAGAAATTGTATCATCAATCGAAGCTGCATATTTTTCATCCTGATTGGAATAAACGGCAATCATCATCAGCTGCCCGATTTTTTCTCTCAGCGTCATGGTTCGGATCAGAGAATCCGCCCATTGTTCAGCGTTTTTATTCTGAGCCGAAGAAAAAAGACTGAAGAAAAATATGATGAAAGTGAACCCAAAAATGCGCATAGTGGAAAGGTGAAAAGTTTATATTACAAAGTAAGCATGATTTTGCGAAATTTACAAGAATAATTTTTACTTCAAAACCATATAAATTTGAAGAATGAGGATGTCTCAAAATAGCTG
Source organism: Bacteroidetes bacterium GWF2_43_63 (assembly GCA_001769275.1). Classification (NCBI taxonomy): domain Bacteria; kingdom Pseudomonadati; phylum Bacteroidota; species Bacteroidetes bacterium GWF2_43_63. Next base: position 161,726 of record MEOQ01000022.1, read on the forward strand.
GTTGTTACGACATTCCACCGTTCCGGCTGTTAAAAAATCCCTCGAAGGGTTCAAAACCCTTCGAGGGATGCAACTTAGCCGGAACATGGAACCGTCGAAACAACAGCAAAAACAACGGTTCCATGTCCTTCAGCTCCTGCGTCGCTTCCGGACGGTGGAATGTTGTTTTTGTTGCTGAAGACTATTTGAGACAGACTCATGCTTCTGCATCAAATACTTTTTCAGCTTGAGTACCTTAATTATGCCTGATCACAACCGCTTTGCGGAAGTTAATCTTGTCGTTACTGATACGTAAGATGTAGAGCCCGTTTCCGATGTTTTCAGTGTTTAATAATGTGGATTCATTGCAGCGGGTCGATGCTATTACGCGGCCATCGGTTGCAATCCATTCAACACTGTATTCACCGATCGGAAGACCTTCGACGTAAAGCACATCAGATGCCGGATTCGGATAGACGTTCACGTTCAGTTGATTGTCTTCGATCGCCGATGCATACAACACCTCAACTGTTGAAGTGGTAGTATCAACACAGGATCCGTGATGTGCAATCAGCTGAACAATGTAGGTCCCGGTTGATGAAAAAGTGTGGGAAGGATTTGCAGTAGTTGCAGTACCGCCATCGCCGAAATCCCATGCCCAGCTGGTTGCAGCCGGAATCGATTCATCAGTGAAATTTACAAGAGGAGAAACAGTGAGGTAAACTGTATCGGATGACTGACTGAAATCCGAGTAGAAAGAAGCGCAGGTATCAAGCACAAATGTACTTCCGTAATGTTTAAAAATTCCATCACTGCCATAGTTATTGAATGCGCCGGACCAGCCGGATTTGTGATCAGCAAAGGCAACAGCCAGGTGCTGTGTGGTATCCATACTTGCGAAGTTTGTCCAGTTCAAGCCGTCGTCGGTAGAATAGGAAATTCCCATAAAAGGAGTCGTTGCATCGGCGCCAACACTAACCCAGGTTGAAGTCGTACCCGGCACATAGCAATAGTCGTTGTAATACCAGTTGCCAAAAAAACTAATAAGGTTCCACGTTGTTCCGCCGTCATGTGTGATGTAAGCGGAATAAGGTGATTCATTCATGCGAATGATACCGTCGTTGAGCGAGCGAAATTTAATGGCGAATTGCTTACCGGTGGCTATTGGCACTGTGAGCAATGTCCAGGTATGTCCATAATCATCTGATTTGTAAATGTGAGATTTATTCGTGCTGAACCAGATTGTGCTCCCAACCACGGAATAGTAGCCGGTAACACCGTATTCGCCTGCCACGGGAGCTGGGATATTGACGGACGGAACACGAGTCCAGTTTGTACCGCCATTAACGGTGGTGTAGAGTTCGAAATATCCATCGTTGGGATCGCCCATGCAAAAGCCGGTATCGACATTCCAGAAATGAGCAACATTCGGGAATCCGTTGGGGGCAGTAAAAGTTGCTGTTGTCTGAGGATTCCATGTGGTGCCGCCATCCGATGTGCGAAGAATCACTCCACCGCCGGAAGTCGCATTGTAAGCGGGAATCCATGCATTGTTGTTATCAACGGCGCTAATCATACTTATGCCGTATGCAGAATAACCAGCAATCACGTACGGAGTCCACGTTGTGCCACCATTGGTGGTTTTTGTGAATTCCTGGATATTGTTGGCGGTGTTTGCACCGTCGTAGGCCGTTGCCCAAACCGTATTGCTGTCAACAACACTGATGTATTTGATGCCGCGTGCCGCTGTTGCAAATGCGGTGCTTTGCATGGTCCATTGTGCCATTGTGGCAAAGCTGATAAATGATAAAACAATAAGCGTAAAAATCTTTTTCATAAGCATAGGTTTTATGCAAATATAATAAATTCAATTTTGAGTTTTCAAATTGCAGAAAGACATTTTTAGAAAACATTATTTTGTAGCTATAATTAGAAAAATGACGTTAAAATCGCTGTCATCCTGAGTGTCGCTCATGTAGCGATTCTTCATAGGTTAGGCGTAGTCTTTATAAATATATTTGCCGGGTTGAGTCTCCAGACTCAACCCAACAGATTATCTATTTTAGACTACGCCCAGCCTATGATGTACAGGGAAAACCAACAAAAAAAGTCTGTAGTATAGGGTGAGTTCCCCCGATGGTACCGTCGGGGGAGCTTCATTAGACTTTTTTGTTGATTTTCAATTATTTGAGCACTTGAGCCATTAGCAGTTTCGCTCCCACAGCGCTTTTACAGCAAGTTGCCTGCGATGTATCTCCGTCAGCATTGTAGCGATTTAGTTGGAATAATGCTCCGATATTTTTAAAAAAATGCCGGCGACTTCATCTACACTTAAAGCAGCCATGAGTTCGGCTTTGAATGGCTTGAACCCAACCATACCTTTGAAATACTGCGAATATTGTTTTCGCATTTCCACAACAGCCCTGCGTTCTCCTTTCAGCAAAATCGATTCGGCTAAATGCCGACGGCAGGTACTTATTTTATACCCAATTGTGATTTCAGGAATGTCTTTATTCTGTAATGCAGCCCTGATCTGTCCAAAAATCCATGGATTGCCAATGGCTGCGCGGCCTATCATGATGCCGTCGGCATGGGTCATTTCGAGCGCGGCCATGGCTTTTTCCGGACTACTGATATCGCCGTTGACGATGATTGGAATTTTCGCTGCAGCTTTCACTTCTGCAATTGGCTGCCAGTCTGCGATTCCACCATATTGTTGTGCGCGGGTGCGGCCGTGAATTGTCAGAACTCTGATGCCCGCATCTTGTAATCGTTGTGCTGCTTCATGCACTACAATGCTCTGTAAGTTCCAGCCAAGGCGGGTTTTGGCTGTAACCGGAATTTTCACAGCTTTCACTGTGGCTGCTGCAATTTCCTGCATAAGCGGAAGATTCTGGAGTAGGGCAGCACCATTGCCTTTCGATACAACTTTTCTAACCGGACAGCCGAAATTTAAATCAATAATGTGGGCGCCGTTTTCTTCGGCAACTTTGGCTGCTTCAGCTACTGATACCGGATTGTTTCCGAAAATCTGTACCCATCGGAGCTCGGCATCGTGAGCGGCATCCATCTTCCTGAGACTTTTTTCCACATTGCGGATAATGGCCTCAGAAGAAATGAATTCGCTGATGCCCGCATCGGCACCTTCCGACAGACAGAGCCTTCTGAAAACAGTATCGGTGATTCCCTCCATGGGAGCCAGTATCAGTGGGGTATCTATGTTTTCGAGGCCGGGGAGATTCATTTTTTTCGTTACAAGCGTTACACCTTACAAGCGTTACACGTTACAGTCGTTACAAAGTTACAGGCGTGACAGAGTTACAAGGTAACAGGGGTGACGCGGTGCAAAGTTACGAAGATATGGGAAATGATTTGAGGTCAAGGTCGTATGAACTCTGAACAAGGAACAAGGAAGTGAGAAAGTTGAAGGATTCTTCACTTCATACTTCAATAAATCCTTGTTCCATGTTCATGATTCAAGGAGGTCGAGTCACGCGTCGGGAGACGCGCGCCCAGGTCAAGGTCAAGAGGTGAAGCCGTTAAAAATGGGATAGGGTCAATTAAAAAAAATAGTTTACTTTAGCGTAGTCTGAAAAGGGGGATAGGGACACTCCCACCGTCTCCTTCGACACATTTTTTTACGTTTCACTTCGAAAAAAACACTCAGAATGACAGTGGGAGAAGCACGGCCGCATTCACATACAATTATGTAAAACTTCGCCTAGAGAAGGAGCCCCTGGAGCGCTCAGCCCAGCACAACCTCTCTGCATCGCAAAGCGAAGCGCCGCGATCTGAGTGCGTTGTGCTCTGTGCTCTGTGCGTGGAGTTTATCCCAACGAAGGCGGGACGTTGTGCTCTGTGCTCTGTGCCTTGCGCCCCTTGCTTAAACACATTTTACTATATTTGTAGTTCAAATAAATCGAATCATGCAGATTCCTTTAAAAGACAAACACCCAATTATTCAGCTCATTTCGTTCATCGGATTGTCGCTGGCAGGCGTGATAGCTGTTATGTTTCTGGGCATGCTGGCCGGTGCTTTAATCTGGGGCCCGTCGTTTACCGATGCGCTGTTAGTACCAGGACAAGGCGGCGAATACATCATGCACATGAAATACATTCAGATTCTGAGCCATCTGGGAATGTTCATTGTGCCGGCTTTTGTGTTTGGCCGGCTTGCAGGTGGAAACACAATAAAATATTTCTCGCTGAACAGAGGCATGAGCATTGGTTTGTTTTTGACATCAGTGATCCTGATTGTTCTTTCGCAACCGTTGATTAATCTGCTGACCGAATGGAACAGCGGTTTTACTCTGCCTGAAAGCATGAGTGCCCTCGAAGCTTGGATGAAAGAAACGGAAGATCAGGCCGCAGCGCTGACCGAATTGTTTATGGCAACAACCTCCTGGTCAGGGCTGGCAGTGAATCTCTTCATGATGGCTGTGATTCCCGCTTTGGGCGAAGAGCTGGTTTTTCGTGGGATTTTGCAGCGACTTATGGTCAAATGGCTGCGTTCGGCATGGGTTGCCATTTTGCTCACAGCCATTATTTTCAGTGCTTTTCACATGCAGTTTTACGGATTTCTGCCCCGCGTGGTGCTCGGAATTATTTTAGGATATTCATTTTTTGCAACAGGCAAACTGTGGGTGCCAATGCTGATTCACTTTGTCAATAACGGAATGGCAGTAGTTGTGTACTGGCTAAATGAAAAAGGAATGATTGAAGTGGATCCGGAAACATTTGGCAGTTTCAATGACAATCCGCTCATTCTTATATTATCTTTACTGCTGTTTTCCGCATCCTTCTATATCTTTGCACTGCTTGCAAAAAAACAATCCAATGAACAAACCGGAACGGTATAACAGAATACATCAGCAGTTGCAGGATCTGCTCGCAAAAAGCCCGAATTCATTTGCAGCTATGGCTACAACATCGGCAGTGTTGTTTCACAAATTTCCGTATTATTCATGGTGCGGCTTTTATTATCTGCAAAACGGCGAACTCGTTGTCGGGCCGTATCAGGGGCCGGTTGCCTGCCAGATACTTGGCAAACATAAGGGCGTTTGCTGGGCTGCCATCGACAGCGGAAAGTCGCAGCTGGTGCAAGATGTTGAAAAATTTCCCGGACACATTGCTTGTGATTCCCGCACCAAAAGCGAGGTTGTGATTCCCCTGCGTAATGCTGAAGGAATTGTTGTTGCAGTGCTCGATGTCGACAGTCATGCACTGAATTCGTTTGACGATGATGACAAGGCCGGTCTTGAAAAAATTGTTCAGTTACTCGAACCACTTCAGTTATGACAACATTTATTCTGGCTATGCTGGCCATTGGATTTTTGCAGATTTCGGTTACATACCGTCATGCACTTTTATTCAACAAAGCGAGCATCGGAAAATTGATTTTGGTTTCGATGGTTCTCACAACATCTAATGGGCTGATGGCTTGGATTGCTCTTCTTTTCTCTAATGCCATCCGCGAAAACATGTTTTTCGACAGTGCCTGGGCTGCTCTGTTCATTTTATTCATGCTAGCATTTAAAGCATATTTCAATACCCGGAAAAGCAAACTTGCTGAAAATGTTTTTGACATTACGCAGTTCAAATTGCTCTTCCTGCTTGGTTTGGCAACTTCGTTCGAAGTATTTATGGCCGTCACTGGTGCCGCTATGATTGAAATACAGCTTCTGTATGCGCTCATTGTTGCAGTGGTTGTTTCGCTTCTGTTTTCGTTGCTTGGATTTCTCGCAGGTCGCCGTCCGGGTCAGCTGACATCAATAAGAATTTTTATACTTTTTGCCTCTGTTTTTTATTTATTGGCAGCGTTGTCAACCATATACTTTTTGTTGTAATTTTGTTGCTTTGTTGCCAGAAAAAATCACAGTATGAAAATCAGAATTTCCAAAGAGTTTTCCTTCGAAATGGCCCATGCGCTTGATGGCTATGATGGCTTGTGCAGGAATATTCACGGGCATTCATATCAGCTCACAGTGACCCTTTCCGGCGAACCAATCTCCGATATTGCATCGCCCAAATATGGAATGGTGATGGATTTCGGCGATCTGAAACATGTTGTGCAGAACGCAATCATCAATCGTTTCGATCATGCTTTTGTTGTACGCATAGGAACTGTTGGGCATTTTGACAATGACAAACTGTTTTCGCGTCTGTTGGAAGTAGATTTTCAACCTACCAGTGAAAATCTGCTTGTTTATATTGCATCGCTCCTGATTCCGGCTTTGCCCGAAGGGGTTTCTCTTTATTCCTTACGTTTACGCGAGACAGGCACATCTTATGCGGAATGGTTTGCTGCCGATAATTCATAGATTATGAAAACCGGCTACTATCTGAGAAAAATACGATTAATGCTGTATGAAAACGTTTCGGGGATTAAACGTCCAGCGATTCGTGGGTCTTTTATTGGTATACTTGCCGCTTCAATGATTGGTTTTTTTCTGGTGATTGCTGAGGTTGGTTTTGATGTTGATTTTGTTTTACGTGAGTGGTACAATGAACGACTCGAATGGATCATCAATTTTTTGATGGTGATGTATTCAATTCAGGTTTTAATGATATTTTTCCCCGGGCAGCCGGGCATCACAAGGACCAATATTGTGATTAAACTACTGATTCTTTTCTTGCTTAGTCTGCATTTTTTCGATTTCATTCCATTCGATATTTCTATTGAAAGCACATCGGGTTACAAACTCGAATGGCTTTTCAACTACGGGCTGATTATAATTATTATGTTTCGTTCGTGGAGCCGAATTGCTAATAATCTATATTCGAGTAGTATTACCAGTGAGAAATTGTTTGTGATTTCATTCATTTCGCTCATTGCAGTTGGCACAATGCTGCTGTTGTTGCCCGTTTCAACCACGCATCAGATTTCTTTCACCGATGCTCTTTTCACAAGTACATCAGCCGTTTGTGTTACCGGACTTACAACCCTCGATACCGCAACCGAATTCACCTGGTTTGGCAAAATGGTCATTTTGTTTCTATTTCAGTTGGGTGGAATTGGTGTCATGACCTTCACTTCATTTTTCGCTTCTGTTGGTCGTTCTAAACATAGTTTATCGGAGGGCAATGCGCTTACGAGTATGGTTGTAGCCAAAAATATGCGTAAACTTTTTACAGCTTTGTATGCGGTAATTATTGTTACATTTATTGTTGAAATTTTTGGTACAATTTTAATTTATCTGCAACTTCCTCAAAGCGAATTTCCCGATAATATCAGCCGGTTTACTTTTGCTTTGTTTCACGCAGTTTCCTCGTTTTGCAACGCCGGATTCTCGCTGGCTCCCAACGGATTGATGAATAACATCTTTTATCATGAATGGGGAATTCAGATGACCATTGCATGGCTTGTTATTTTTGGAGGTCTTGGTTTTTTCATCATCACCAATTATATGGAACGCTTTGGGTTGAGCATGCGTAATTTCATCAAACACACCATCCTGGGCAAAGCAAGCAAGTTTGAACCTAATCTCATCAATATCAATTCCCGGCTTGTTGTGCGAACAACCTTCTGGCTACTGGTCATTGGCACCGGACTGTTTATGCTGTTTGAAAATAATTCGATGTTAAGCGGACTCAGGTGGGATGAAAAAATTTATACGGCCTTTTTTAGCACTGTCACTGCGCGGACTGCTGGCTTTAACACAATTGATTACGAGTTCATACTTCTTCCATCCACTTTACTGATTATAATTCTCATGTGGATTGGCGCATCACCTGGTTCGACCGGAGGTGGTATAAAAACCTCGACTTTTGCAGTAGCTTTTCTCACGGCTTTTTCACTGGGTCGTGGAAAATCAACCACACATTTCCATAATCGTGAATTGAGCCGTCAGTCAGGGCGTAAAGCCATGGTGGTGATTTTCTTTTCCATCTTTGCGATTCTGCTTGCCACTATGTTGCTGGCGTGGTTTGAACCCGGAGTCTCGCTCGAACGATTGCTTTTCGAAGCGTTTTCGGCATTTGGAACAGTGGGGTTGTCAATGAATCTTACTGCCTCGCTTAGCGAGCAATCTAAATACGTTCTTATTTTTCTCATGTTTCTTGGGCGTATCGGAATAATCACCTTGTTTGTTGCTTTTATCAGGAAAACAAGATTTTTATTATTCAGTTACCCTGAAGAAGAATTGTTTATTTAAAATTTTGGTCTTATGAAAATAATGGTCATCGGTCTCGGCAATTTCGGAACTGCGCTTGCAATCAAGCTTACACGATTCGGCAACGAAGTAATTGGTATTGACCGCAGCAGGCATAAAACCGAATCGATCAAAGAATATGTCACCACCGTTGTAACGGTTGATATCACCGAAGCCTCGGCTGTAGCGCAGCTCCCCGTTTCGGAGATGGATGTTATTGTTATCAGCATTGGTGAAAACCTGGGTGATAGTGTTATCGCAACGGCGCTTCTGAAAGACAATGGTGCCAAGCGAATCTGTTGCCGTGCCATTTCTGAAACTCATTTCAGTATTCTGATGAACATGGGTGTGCATCACATTTTCACTCCCGAAATCGATGCTGCAAACAATTCAGTCAGCACTGTTTTGCACGAACTTGTTCATACTGCTTATGTCATCAGTGATGATTACAAAGTCTGTGAAATTTATGTCCCTAAACGCTTTGTTGGATTGAAGGTGAAGGATCTGACACTGGCTAATCACGGACTGAAATTACTTTTGTTTCGGCAGGCCAAAAGCGAATTACATCCTCAGTACATGGTGAAAATGATTTTCGAGGATATGGTGAAAGATTATGAAGAGATTCTTTTGAAAAAGGATGATCTGTTGGTTCTCTTCGGATGCAAAAAAGACATTGACAAATTTGTATCTATGTAAATATTTCTTCTAAAAAAAACTCCGGCAATCACCGGAGTTTTTTTTCGTATAAAATAATTTGTTACTTCTTTTTTGAGTCAACAACTTTTTTATTCTTTTCTGAAGTTATATTTTGTTTTGAGTTGTCGCGCATTTGAGTTGAGACATCAATTTTTGCGCGCTCAGAAGTAGTGACTGGCTTCTCTTCAAGTCTTCCGGGTGCAGCAGGGAATCTGACATCAACAAATTTCGAAGTTACATTTCCTTGTGCATCTTTTTCATCAGCCCTGTTTGCAACAACAGTCCACGAAAAGCTCACAGTTGAAGTGCCGCCCTGTAACTCAGTTACATCAAATCCTGTAGCAGTTTTGTTTGAAACATAAACCCCATTGCAGTCGCCTTCAAGCTGAATGAAAACTTTCATTGGATGGTCTTCGCTCACGTAAACCGCATTTGTAAAAACAGGATCCATATCAACATGTGCTTTGCCATTCACTAGCTTTGCGATTCCATAATCCTGGAATAAAACTTCCGGCGCTTCAGGACAAAACATAACAACCTCTTTATTATTCGGATCTTTTACAATGGTTGATTTTGTACCGGTGCTTAATATGGCATAATTGGTACCGCCTGTTCTTCCGCCAACATAAGCACCAGTGACACCATTAACGAAATAGCCGCCCCATGAATCATTGGCAGAACTGTTTGCTTTTCCATAAACTCCGAAATTCAGTCCTGTAAATGCGCCACCAGAGCCGGTTGCAGAAAGTGTGTACCCCGTTTGGGCATTTCCAACACCCATGGTACCCGTACTGACGGCAGCTGTTCCATAATCATATGATCCAACTGTAGTGCCTGTAAAAGCGCCGCCAGAGCCAGAAGTTAAATATGAACCTGAAGCATTATTTCCAATACCCATAACCCCTGTACCGCTTGTGTGACCGTTCAGTCCATAAAGCGCCAACCCGTTGCTTTGGTAAGTTATTCCATCAATTCCATCACCTGTAGCTGTGCCTGCAGCGGCAGTGTTGACACCCATAATGGCAATGCCGTCATCTGCAAGAACACCTGCACCAATTGCTTTGGGTGTTACGGTTTCGTAGGTCGTTCCGTTATAGGCAGATACTGCGCAGTTAGCATAATAAGATGTACTTACCAGCACCGACATGATGGTAGCACAACCATATTGGTTTGAAGAAGCATAAACTCCTGTTCCAACACCGGTTCCGGCTGCAGCATTGTTTACAGCATAAACGGCATCACCGCCCGCTGCGGAGTTTTGCGCATGTGCAGCTGCGTAAGTAGCATTGTTATTCACCGCCATGACTCCGCGTGTAAGTGTGCCGCCTGCACCCCAGACGCCTGCTGCACCTGTTTGGCCACTTTCGCCGTAAACACCGGCACCAATTCCAGCTCCGGTTGTAGCAGCATTTAATCCAAAAACACCATCAAAACCAGCAGCTTCAGTATATCCGATGGTTCCGGCAGTGTATAAGTCGCCATCGCCAAAAACACCTGATCCGCCAGTCTGTGCTGACAAACCATAAACGCCGCATCCGGCTCCAGCTCCCGTTGCTGCTGTGTTGCCGCCAAATACGCCGGTTCCGGCAGCCTGATCGGTATATCCGTTTACAGCATCCGGAAATGTTGCATTTCCCTGGGCTTCGAAAAGATCAGTTGCATAAAGTGCGGTGGTTCGGTTTATCAAAACATTGCCTGCACTCAGAATTCTGGAGCGTTCAGCATTATTTGTCCTCGTTACAAAATCGATTGCATCCGTGGTTCCAATAAAATTGGTTGTTGCTACGGTGCCTGCATTGCCAATCAGCTTCCATGCATCGGCCGGCATTGCGCCTGAAAGCAGACGTACCCATTTGGTGCCATCCCAGTAATAAAAACCAGGAGTAACATCGCCGGCTGTGGCCGTATTAAAAATGAGCAAACTATTGGCAGGCGCAGCTACCGGGGCTGCAACGGTTGTTGCAGACAGGGCTACACGGGGAATCAAAACGCCAGTATTTGTCGATCGTATTTCAAGCATTGATGATGCATCCGGAGTGATACTGGTTGTCGAGATCCCCACCTGAGCAACGCTTAAAAGTACTGACAAAAGAAAAAGAAATGAAGCGATAATTTTTTTATTCATAATCCGAATATTTGGTATTTACCTGAAATTAATGAAGGCAAAAATACAAATTAATTTATATCTGTCAAAGAAAAATAGTTGTCGGTAAAAGTATGCGATTGGTAATAAAAAACTGATCAGATGCTGATAAACCCACGCTTGTTGTGGTTTGTTTACTAAACAATCCGGAAACACACCGTTCCGGATCATGAAAAAGTCGCATAAAAAATCAAGACTTATGAAGCAAGCGGATTGAAGCGCTCACGCTGACTTCGGGGGCATCTGTAGTTTTTGTTAAAAATGTCCTTACCATTTGATTATGTATTATTTTTGCTGCTCAATTTTGCAAAATGAAATTTTTGTCTTTGTTATCAATAGCCATAATTGCTGCATTAATGTTTTCGTGCGGCGGAGCCGAAAAACAAAAAATACAGAACACTGACTCTCTTCCGCAGAAAAAGGAAGTTGTCTTCGACACAGCTCTCACGTCCATGGCGCAGTTAATAGCGGGCATCCAACCTTTTGATTCCACAGGTGGATGTGCCATTGTACAGAAAGCTACCTGGAACACACATGCAGATTCAATTCGCGAACTGTTTCAAAATGCAGAAAGGAAAAACCTTCAGTTTATGCGTCAATGGACTGCCGCTGAACTGCCCGAAGGACGCGACACTGCAGCCACTTTACTGTATGCTTTTTCAGGTCCTGATTATTTATACGCCAATACTTTTTTCCCGGCTGCAAAAAAATATATTCTATTTGGGCTCGAACCTGTAGGTCGCATTCCGGTTCTTGATACATCGAAAAGTCAGGAACTTTTTTTCAATGCAATCCGGAGATCTCTTAGAACCTCACTTTCGCGCAATTTCTTTATTACACTTCACATGAGCGGAGACCTTCGGTCCAGCGAATACAATGGTGTCACTTCAATTCTCATGCTTTATGCAGCCTACACAGGACACAAGATCAAGGACATTTCATATGTGACAGCAAATGAAAATGGTCAATTATCGGCCTGTGCTTTTGACTCACTCAAAATAAAGAATCAGACGGGTGGAGTACGGCTCAATCTGATCGATAGTTTAGGGCGCCCGAAGGAATTGATTTACTTTTCTTTCAACGCCGAAAACCAAATGTTTGAAAACTGCTCAGTCAGAAAATATTTTGAAACGCTGGACGGAAAAATTTACGGCATGCTGAAAGCCGCATCATACCTGATGCATTACGATGGCTTCATGAAGATCCGCGAAGTGTTTACAGCAAAAGCTTCAACGGTTTTAACCGATGACACCGGGCTTTCCTACCGGACGCTGAAATCACTTTACTCAAAAGTGCAATTATACGGAAAATTCAGCCAGCCGGTTGATATGTTTCATTATATAAACCTTCAAGATCTGCAGCAGGCCTACGATTCAGTGCCTTCCAAACCCATCAGGTTCACCTACGGCTATGGCTTCGGACAGAAATTGATGATTGGAAGAAAATAAAAAAAAGCCGGCATCGCATTCACGAGCCGGCTTGTGTAGAAAGATTATTTTACGAATACACTTTCACATCGGCTTCGCCATTCAGATAGCAAACTCCATTAAAGGCCAGCGCCTGCATTTCGTCTTCGCCTGGATAAACAAATACCGGAGCGATGAAAGAAACATGTTCGCGGATCCATTCAACAAAACCTTTGTCGTAGGCAATTCCACCGGTGAGCAGAATGCCATCGACCTGACCTTTGAGAACCGCTGCTGCGGCTCCGATTTCTTTCGAAATCTGATAAGCCATGGCTTTGTAAATAAACGTTGCTTTCTGATCGCCGTCCTTCACCCGGTTTTCAACTTCCTGCGCGTCGTTGGTGTCAAGATAAGCTACTAATCCACCTTTTCCGGTAATCATTTTTTTGACTTCATCGAGCGTGTATTTTCCGCTGAAGCAAAGTTTCGCCAATGCACCAACCGGAAGCGTGCCGCTGCGTTCAGGCGAGAACGGACCTTCACCGTCGAGGGCTTGATTCACATCGACTACCATTCCCTTGCGATGCGCACCAATGCTGATTCCGCCACCAAGATGAACCACAATCAGATTTAATGAATTGTAATCTTTTTCCTGGGCTTTGGCGTGCGATTTCGCAATGGCTTTCTGATTCAGTGCGTGAAAAATGCTGATTCGTTCAAATTCGGGATGGCCCGAAATGCGCGCCAGATCCTGCAATTCGTCAACAACTACCGGGTCGGCAATAAAGGCTTTCGCATTTCCGATGGTTTTTGCGATATCATCGGCAATGAGCCCGCCCAGGTTGCTGGCATGCTGTCCAAGAACACCCACTTTCAGGTCGGCCTTCATGGCTTCGTTTACTTCGTACACCCCTGACGGAATCGGCTTTACAAGGCCACCACGTCCAACAACAACTTTGATGGAAGCGATATCAATATCAGCGTCAGCTAATTCTTTCAGAATGTTGTTTTTTCTGAATTCATACTGGTCCGTAATGGTCGCAAAAGGAGCGAGTTCTTCGGCCGAATGCTTCAGATTTTTCTGAAACAATTTGGTATTATGAATATCAAAAACCGCAATTTTAGTTGATGTGGAGCCGGGATTGACTGCCAGTATCAGAGTTTGACTCATAGAAATTTATTTTGCAATTAAACAGGCAAGTGCGATGGAATAGGTTTTTGTTGCAGCGCTGTCGCCACGTGAAGTGAGGATGGCAGGACATTTGGCGCCCATAACCACGGCAGCGAGTTCACCTTTTGCCAGCTTGGTCGAAGCTTTAAAAAAGACATTACCTGATTCAATGTTAGGGAATACAAGACAGTCTGCTTCGCCGGCAACGGGGCTTACCAGTTTTTTGATTTGAACGCTTTCCGGATCAACAGCTACGTCCAGCGCAAGCGGTCCGTCAACGATACCACCTGTGATCTGTCCGCGGTCAGCCATTTTACTGATTATAGCGGCATCGACGCAAGCGGGCATACCGGCCGACATTTGTTCGGTGGCAGCAATGAGAGCCACTTTTGGTTTTTCAACGCCAAGAGCCTGTGCTACTTTAATCACATAATTGGTGATGGCAACTTTCTGATTGAGGTCTGGTGCAGGAATAATGGCAACATCACTAACAATAAGCAGTTTGGGATAGGTCGGTATTTCAATTACAGTTACATGTGTGAGAATACCTTTTGGAGGCAGTAATCCTTTTTCCTTGTCAAGGATGGCACGCATGTATTTATCGGTGCTGAGCGAGCCTTTCATCAGAACGTCGGCTTCACCGGCATTGATTATTTCAACAGCTTTTTTCGCAGCCGCAATTTCGCCAGGTTCGTTGACGATTTTAAATTTGCCTGCATCAATCTTTTCTTTTTCACAAACTTCCCGAATGGTTTTTTCATCACCGACAAGAATCGGATCAATAATACCAAGATCGGTTGCAGCAGAAACTGCTTCGATGGTATGTGAGTCGGTTGCATTGGCAGCAACAAGACGTTTTTTCGGTTTGCCCTGCAGGGCGGTAATCATTTGTTCGAGCTTAGTTATACTCATTTTTCCTCCTGAAATTTTGATTTATTATTAGGCGACTAAGGTATAAAAAATTGCGCAGCAGCTGAAAAAAAAGTCAGGTGCCTGACACAATTTTTTCACTAAGTTTGCATTTTACATTTATCAAATCTCGAACTATGCAAAGGATTCTTTTGATTGTCGCTTTCTTTCTGTTGTCTGATGCAATTATTGCTCAGATTCCTTATTCCGAAAAATTCCCGAATGGCAATGTGCGAGTTAAAGGTCGCATGCTGACTGATAGTACAAGAATTGGCATCTGGAAATTCTTTTATGAAACAGGCGAATTGAAAGCTGAAGGCGAATACAGCAAAGGAAATGAGATCGGGGTTTGGAAGTTCTATTACCCAAACGGGGAACTCTGGAAAGAAGAAGCTAAAATTGATGGTGAAGTGAAGGCGTATTACAATTACCCAGACTCCCTTGAATTTAAAGGTCTGATGAAAAACGGCAAAATGCATGGTGCCTGGATATATTGGTGGGAAAACGGCAACAAGCAAAGCGAGCAGTTTTACAACGAAGGCGTTAGAACCGCTCAGTGGAAATTTTGGTATGAGGACGGCAAAGAATGGAAGATAATAAGTATGGAAAACGGCCCTGTGACTATATTTGACACAACAGGGCAAAAGTTCGAAGAGTGGATGGTAGCCGATGGTAAGATGGACGGAATGTATCGGAAATACGACTTCTTTGGTACCGTACTCGAAGAATCCATGTATAAAAACGATCTGCACGACGGACAATACAAACTCTTTCATGGCAATGGCAGGCCAGCCGTTGACGGGCAGTATCTGGCAGGTGAAAAGTCTGGTGTCTGGAAGTATTATTACACCGGCGGCGCAAAATGGAAAGTCGTGGAAGCTCAGAATGGGCCTTGCACCTCATGGTACGAAACCGGTGAGAAATGGGAGGTCTGGACTCATAAAAATAGTTTGAATGAAGGTTTGTATTCAGCCTGGTTTCTCAACGGCAAAAAGAAGGAAGAAACATATTATAAAAATGGTTTGCGTGAGGGCATCAGCTACCTGTGGCATGACAACGGCAACAAAAGTTTTGAAGGTGCTTTTCTGAATGATTCGCTCAACAGCTATTGCCGCTGGTGGTATGCCGATGGCAAGATGGAAATGGAAGGCAATCTAAAAATGGATAAGCACGATAGTATCTGGAAGTTTTATTATCCATCAGGAAAACTGGGAAGTACCGGAAATTTCGTCAACGACCTGCAACACGGCAATTGGACATATTTCTACGAAACGGGTGAGAAATGGCGTCAGGGGAATTACGAAAACGGCATGCGCTCTGGCAATTGGACAGCATGGTTTGAGTCCGGAGCTATTCAACGCGAAGGCAATTTTGTAGCCGATAAAGAAGACGGTCACTGGATCAGCTGGTTCGAAAACGGCAATATCGAAAATGAAGGATATTTCGATATGTCTGTGATGGATGGTGAATGGAAAGGGAATTATCAAAACGGCAATCTTCGCTACGAAACCGCCTACAAAAAAGGGGTGAAGGATGGCCATGATGTTTTTTACCGGCAGAACGGAATTAAATTGTATGATGCCACATATTCCAAAGGAATGAAAAATGGCTTCTGCACCGAATATGGTGAGACCGGCAAACCGGTTGAAGAGGGCTTTTACTCTATGAATATCAAAACCGGCAAATGGACTTTTTACGATAAATACGGTTCAAAAATCCGCGAACAGATGTTCCGCAACGGACGTCCTGACGGGAAAATCACGGAATTTTTCGCCAACGGGAAAGTGGCTTCCACAGGCACGTATGACGACACCAAGCGGGTAGGTCAGTGGACATATTTTGATGAAGAAGGCAAGCCGATTTACAAAGTGACTTTCGACAGCGAAGGCAAAAAAATCAAGGAGTGGCGCCCGGAATAATCAACGGTCTTCGAAGGGTTTCGAACTCTTCGAGGGCTTGAATTTAATCAAAAGCATTTGATTTAATTTGCCGGTCTTCGATCCGGCGATGCATTTCCTGAAATTCCATTTCAGAAAGAATATGTCTGAATTCATCCAGCTGTTTGCCTGTAAGCAGCGTAAGCAGCGTGATTCCAGGGATGCGTTTTATCTCCTGCATCCATTTATTCACTTCAGCTTCTTCGGGCGATTCGCTGAATACAACAAAATAATCGATGGTAGAAAGCGTAGGAAAAAGCTGAACGTTTTCGTTCCGGTTATTCAGAAACAATATCTCAGCGTGTTCCGGACAACGGAAAACTGCGTAATCAAAATGCTGTTTTAGTTTTTTGTGAGGCCAGTTGAAAGGCATGTCCTGCGAAAAATGCACATCAAGATGATTGTTTAAATGCCAGATGAACCGGTAGTCGCGCATGGGCGCACAAACAGCAATTACACTGATTTCAGCGTAAGGCAATACATCAAGCTTTAACTTTGCGGCCATGGCGTTTTTCTTTTCTGGCTACCGACAGAATACTGATTTCGAACAGCAAATATAATGGAATTGCAACAATGGTCATCGTAAAAGGATCGGTCGAAGGGGTGATAATGGCAGAAAGGATGAGACCTGCAACAACAGCATGCTTTCTGTATTTGCGAAGTAAAGAAGCGCTCACCAGGCCGATCCGGCTAAGCACAATCAGCAGCACCGGCAGTTCAAACAACAGCCCGGTCAGAAAAAGTGTACTATTGAAAACACTCATATATGAACTCAGCGATATGGTGTTGCTTACTTTGTCGCTGACTTCGTAATTTCCAAGAAATAAAACGCTCAGTGGTGTAATTACAAAATACGCAAACGCGCATCCAATCAGGAAAAGGAATACAATCACAACAGCGTTTCGGGCTATTATTTTTCGTTCGTTGGCAAACAGAGCGGGTTTGATAAAGAGCCAGAGCTGAAAGACAAGAAAAGGCAGCGTCAAAATGCCGGCAGCCAGTGCCGAAATGGATATATGAGCCGTGAATTGGCCGGCCAGTTTGATGTTGATGAGTTTGAAGTCCAGTACTATTTTCTCCGCACCACTGATTCCGAAATATTCGGCCAGCGCCGAAAACCAGCGATAGGTAATGAAATCAGGTTCCAGCAGTCTGAACAGAAATTGATCGAACAATATTTCGCGAAACGAAAAGGCAGCAATGAACAATACGAAAAACACAAGAATGCTGCGAATCACATACTTTCGCAACTCATGCAGATGATCCCAGAAACTGAGGTCTTCATCTTCCATTTCTTGCGGAGTCTCAGTCCTGTTTTTTCTGTTCGTCTTCGTTCACTCCTCTGGAGGCGTCTTTGAATTCACGCACACCGCGGCCCAGGCCACGCATGAGCTCGGGGATTTTCTTTCCACCGAAAAGCAGCAGGACCACGAGCACAATTACAATTATCTCGGTGGTTCCCAACATTCCCATTTCATTCAGAATAATATTCATGACGCATTGACTTTGAATACAAACTTACGAAAATTATAGAATCAAATTTCGCAGATGCTGAAATCAATTGAAAATAGTTTATTCTTCAGGCCAACCTCTCTGCGTCGCAGGATGCGACCTGTCACGATAGCCATCGTGAGCGTTGGGTTCACTTAGAGACTGTCGAAAAACAGCTCATTGTTACGACATTCAACCGTTCCGGCTACCAATAGAGATTTAATACTGAAATTTTTGCCGGAACATGGAACCGTCGTAGCAACAGCAAAAACAACGGTTCCATGTCCTTCAGCTCCTGTGTCGCTTTCGGACGGTGGAATGTTGTTTTTTGCTGAAAATGAAATTTTAGACAGTTTCTTAGTTTTCTTCAGGCCAACCTCTCTGCGTCGCAGGATGCGACCTGAGTGCGTTGGCTCTGGCAGCATTTCCACAACGCAGAGAGCTCGTTTCACGAGGCTCCCGATAATTATCGGGACAGGTTGTGGAAATCCGATAATTGCTGTCAACCTGTTTTTGTTAGCTTATAAAATGGAATTCAAAGAAAGCGTCCAGCGCAAATTGGTTTTGGGGAAAATAAAAAAACCCGCCTCAAAGGACGGGTTCAGTAAGATTGCTGAAATTACATTGCGTTGACTTTCTTGGTCAGCTTTGATTTCAGGTTGGAAGCTTTATTCTTGTGAATAATGCCTCGCTTGGCATTTTTGTCGATCAGTGAGAGAATTGGGCTCAGTTTCTGGGCAGCATCCGATTTCTCGGTCAGTGCTCTGAAAATGCGAATAGCATTACGCATGGTTTTGCTGTAATAACGATTGTACACCCTTTTGCTGTTGTTGGTGCGAATTCTCTTTAATGATGACTTATGGTTTGCCATAATCTTTTTAATTTTTGTAGTCCGTAGGGGATTCGAACCCCTGATTTCTAGGATGAAAACCTAGCGTCCTAGGCCGACTAGACGAACGGACCGGTTGTTTTGGGACTGCAAAATTACAATATTTTTTGAATCCACAAATATTTTTCGAAAAAAAATTAAAAAATATTTCCTTCTTCAGCCTGAAACCTGAACCCGAGTTTTTTGCTGGTCTTCAGTTGCATCTGATCTACAGCGCTTTCAAAGTCCATCACATTAACTTCCTGGACAAGTTCGAATGGCGGCATAGGCAGATCGAAATTAAGCGTATAGAGTAAAGAGGCCATCAAAGTCTGCCTTATTTTGGAAGAACTGATGCGGTCGCTTTCAAAACTTACACCGACAAGATTCATTTCGCGGCGCCCTTCAATAAAGAAATGATTATCCTTATTGATAAAAATCCGGCCAATCAACACTCCCGAGTCGTTCATTCGCTTGTATTTGAAGGAGTCAGACAGAAAATTATAAATATGTATAATGCCGCAGTAGCGTCTTTCGTCGTCCGACCGTAAATAGTGGGTCCTCATTTCTTCATGGTGGGTTCCAATATCAAAGACATTGCTGTGCATGAAGAAAACCAGCACATCACCAGCAAATCGCAGTTCAAATTCAAATTCTCCTTTATTCTCAAATTCAAGCGGAATAACACGCTTACGGTTGGCCATATTGTTGCGCAGATCCTTTACGATAAATTCAGACTCGGCCTTCAGCATATTCAATGCTGTAAGTGTGTTGGTATAAATATCCTGTTTCAGATTTGCTTTGGCCTCAAGCAGGCGGGCCAGCTTCTTCATTCTGCTCAGTTCTGCCGACATAGTGTTCGTTAGTTTATACAAATGTAGATAAAAAGTACAAAGTTTGAAACTTTTAAGGGCGGATCAAAAATATTATTATTCATGCTGGCCTGATGCAATCAGCCTTGTCGTGTGTAAAAACACTGTTCTTATCTAAACCATTGTTAATTGCACGTGACTGATTGCGACTGTATTTTAATTTAATGAATAATATTACCTTTGCAGAAATTTTTAAACTGAATTACCGTGGATATTTTTGAAAAACTCGACATTGACAAAACCGCGCTGGGAGCATATTTTAAGTTTTCACACGGGTATTTTACATTTCCTAAACTAACCGGAGAAATCGGGCCGCACATGCAATTCCGCGGTAAAGATGTACTGGTTTGGAGTCTTAACAATTACCTTGGCTTGGCCAATCACCCTGAAGTTCGCAAAGCCGATGCTGAAGGTGCCGCTAAATACGGTATGGCTTACCCAATGGGTGCCCGCATGATGTCTGGCCAAACCGAACTGCATGAGCAGCTTGAGCGCGAACTGGCCGATTTTGTTGGCCGCGAGGACGCTTATCTTCTCAACTACGGTTATCAGGGAATGGTCAGTATTATTGACAACCTCGTTGACCGCAAGGATGTAATCGTTTATGATGCTGAAGCACATGCTTGTATCCTCGACGGAATGCGCCTTCATATTGGGAAACGCTTTGTTTATGCCCATAATGACATGGCCAGCCTCGAAAAACAGCTGCAGCATGCCGAAAAAGTGGTTGCTGAAACCGGCGGCGGCATTCTCGTTATCACCGAAGGCGTTTATGGAATGACTGCCGACCTCGGTGATCTGAAAGGTATTGTCGAACTCAAGAAAAAATACAAATTCCGCTTCCTGATCGACGATGCTCATGGTTTCGGAACAATGGGCCCGAAAGGCGAAGGAACAGATGCGCATTTTGGTGTTCGCAATGACGTGGATCTCTATTTCGGAACCTTTGCCAAATCAATGGCTGGTATCGGTGGTTTTATTGCCGGCCCGAAAAAAATCATTGACTATTTGCGATACAATATGCGTTCTCAGGTTTACGCCAAATCGCTGCCGATGCCAATGGTAGTGGGTGCGCTGAAACGTCTCGAGTTGGTGCGAACTCAGCCCGAACTTCGCGAGAATCTTTGGAAAATCGTTAATGCAGTTCAGGATGGTTTCCGTGCTGAAGGTTTTGATCTCGGTCAGACCAAATCACCGGTAACACCTGTATATATTAAAGGTGGTGTGCAGGAAGCAGCCAATATTATTGTGGACGTTCGCGAAAAATTCAGCATTTTCTGCTCTGGTGTTACTTATCCGGTAATCCCTAAAGGACAGCTGTTGCTCCGCATTATTCCTACTGCGGTTCACACCATGGAAGATGTTGAGTACACGCTCGACTGCTTTAAGAAACTCAAGAGCAAGCTGCAGGATGGGGGATATGCCAATATGGAAATTCCAGATATCACGAAGCTTTAATTGAATATAACTTTCTAAAAAGACTGCCTTTAAAGCAGTCTTTTTTTTACCATTGTATCATTTTTTTGTCCAACTTGCGTTATTACTTGAAAATTCTCCACCTATGAAACGAAACACTCTGATTTTGGCGATTTCAACATTGCTTTTCAGTTTCTTTTTTTATGAGCAAGGCGCCGGTATTAATTTCACTCTATTCTCGTTGGCACTCGTTACCATGCTTGCTTTCGATGATCTGAAAAGATTGAAAGATACACGATGGGTTTTGTTTGCATTCATCAGTCTTATTTCAGGATTCTTTGTTGCCTGGCACGGGACGGTCATTTCAGTTGCGGCTAATATCACGGCGCTGTCTGTACTGGCTTGCCATACGCTTTTGCCGAAAACTTCGTTTTTTCCCGCTTTCATCTTTTCGGTGTATTCATATTTGTCGTCGTTTGTTTACATGATTATCGATTTATCTGATCGCTCATCAGCTGGCAAGCCAAGATACAATCCAGCATATCCTCCCGGAAATTATCGGCCGGGCGCAGAAATGGCTTCCGGTCCCGATGTTCAGAATAATATTCCAAATCCGCCAGTGGCCAAAAATCCAAAACTCGATACCGGCGCTAAAGTCGTTATTGGTGTGATCGGGTTAGCCGTGCTTATTGTTTTCATAAGTCTGTACCGCAAAGCCAGTCCTGTTTTCAAGGAATTTACCGATAACATCAATCTTGATTTCATTTCGATGCAATGGCTGTTTTTCACATTCCTCGGATTTCTGCTGATGTACGGATTTTTCTTTATCCGCCACCACAAGCAGCTTCACGAAAACGATGTGAACGCTCCTTCAATATTATCGGCTGAAAAAATGGATACTGAAAGCGGTTCATTCCTTGGCTTCCGCATGGATATGAGATCTGAAGCGGTTATTGTAATGATTTTTCTTGGCTTGTTGAATTTGCTTTTATTATTGTTGAATGTTATCGACATTTCATTCATGGCAAGCGGCGGCGATTTACCAACCGATGTTACCTATGCCGATTTTGTTCATAAAGGCGTCGGAACGCTGATTGTAAGCGTCATTTTCGTGATTGCCATTGTCATGTATTTTTTCCGGGGTGCTTTGAATTTTTACAATAAATCTGCATCGGTGCGACTATTGGCCAACATCTGGCTCATTCAGAATCTGATATTACTCGTTGCAACAGCATTTCGCAATTCAGTATATGTTGCCGAATATGATCTTACCTATAAACGTATCGGAGTTTATGTCTGGCTTCTGCTCACGGCTTTCGGTCTTGTGACTACCTTGTATAAAGTAATGAAAAAGAGCAGCGCCTGGTATCTGATTCGCACCAACGGATGGGCATTCTTTGCTGCAGTCCTGCTGCTGGGCACCGTCAACTGGGATATTATGATTGCAAAATACAACACGCGCGACGTGAATGATTTCGATTATGAGTATTTGTCGCGCATGAATGACAATACGATTCCTGCAGTGTATCATGCTTTACAGCAATCAAAACCGGAACATGTTTTCAGTTTCGACACCGATCATCATAACAGCATGTTCGGACTCAATAATTCGAAAGACGAAGTAGATTCACGCATCCGAACATTCAATAACAAATACGAAAACATGAACTGGAAATCGTGGAACTACGATGACTGGGTCACTTATAATAATTTGCCGTAGAGGCATGCGGCATTGAGCATGCGGCATGCGGTATAAAGCATGTGCGGTATAGAGCATTGAGTATGGAGTCGCTTCGCTCTCACACTGTTCACTCGCTCTGAATTGGGCATGGATCATTAGGCTCAATGTACGACAGCGGGTTTTGCTGTTTATCCTTCGGTACGTGGAAATCAGACGTGAAGTCCGATCATGTCATCACGTGAAACGTGACAAGCTGTTTTACGTGAATGTAGAAAAAGCTTCTTTGAGTAATGTGAAAAACTCAACCTTGATCTTAACCTTAACCTCAGCCTTAACCTCAACCTCAACCTTAACCTCAACCTTAACCTACTCACCACTGACCACAACCACAATCTCGCCTTTAATAGCTTCGCGCTGTTCAAAATTGAGTTTTACTTCTGCAATGGTTCCACGCACATATTCTTCGTGCATCTTGCTTAGTTCGCGGCAGACGCAGATTTTGCGATCGGGTCCGAAATAATTTTCAAGTTCGCCCAACAGCTTAATCAAACGATGCGGCCCTTCGTACAGCACAATGGTGACCGGCATTTTTGATAGCCATTCCAATTGTTTCTGACGTCCTTTTTTTAAGGGCAAAAATCCTTCAAAATAAAAACGGTCGCAGGGCAGTCCCGATGCGGCAAGAGCGGGAACAAACGCTGTGGCTCCCGGCAAAACTTCCACATCAATATTATTTTCAATGCACGCCCGAACAAGCATGAATCCCGGATCGCTGATGCCAGGCGTCCCCGCGTCGGTTACCAATGCGGCCATGTTCATTGCGGCAATGAAGCGAACCACCTGTTGAGTCATCTGGTGCTCATTGTTCTGATGATAAGCCATAAGTTTTTTCCCGACAATGCCATACATTTCAAGCAGGCGATGCGTATTGCGTGTGTCTTCACAGTAAATCACCTCTGCATCGCGCAGGCAGTCCAGGGCTCGTTGTGTGATGTCGGACTTGTTGCCAATCGGAACGGGTATGAGTACAAGCTTTGCCATATCAGAAAATTATTCCAACGCCACCAACCAGATAGAGCCCTTTGGTGACGGGATTTAACGTGAGTTCTGAAATAAATTTCAATCCGAAATCCTGCGGAAATTCAATTTCTCTTTCCATGCGGAATGCTGCTTCGCAGATATTGGCTTTGTCGGCATACATGCCTTCAGCAGGCGTGAATCCAAGACGTAATTCCGAATTGAATTTTTTCAGTGTGAACAAATATGAGACTTCAAGAAAAGTGCTGTAATATGGATTATCATCATCATCGTCATCGCCGAAAACAGCTGTGGCGGCCAAAAAACGGAAAGGAATTTTTTCGTTGCCCGGAAATCCGGCGTAGGCCTCAAGCATATGGCCGCTTGCTCCTGGTTGGTAGTTGAAATAGTCGTCCAGCACGTAATTTGACGATGTGTAGTAATCGGTAATTCCTGCCATCACATAGTCGTTTTCATAGCCGGCATACAAATCAATTTCGCTCCAGCCCGAGAAAAAATGCCACGACGACCAGGCGCCGACAGAAACATTTTTAAAAGAAACCTCCATGGATGGCTGTACTGCAGGTGATGTAACATAACGGATTCCCCGCCATACATACGAACTCATTACATCGACGCCAGCTTCTGCATCGAAAAGTGAATCGCATTTATTTGTTTGAGCCATGGATGATGTTGCTATGAGAAAAAGCAGAATAGTAATTATTTTCATGCGTTTAGTTTAAAATGAGTAAATGAAAGTCTCGATCAAGCGAAACAGCCCGTTGTATGCGGTCATTGGAACTGCCTCAGGTTTATCATTCACGTTGTGATATTCCTGATAATCCTTTCCGGTTGTGTATATAAAAAACGAGGGAACCCCTTTCTGATAAAACGGACAATGGTCGCTGTTGCACGATTCGCCGCGTTCTTTCACACCATTGATGAATTTATTTTCGTCATTCAATGTCACCAATTTCTGAAATTCGTTTTTAAATTTCGTTCCGTTCACTACAGTGATACCGCTGGATCCGGTTCCAACCATATCCAGATTCAGGAGAAAACGCACTTGTTTGAGATTCATCATTGGATGCTCTGCAAACCAGGTACTGCCGTACAATCCGGCTTCTTCCGATGCGAGTGCAATAAAAATAATTGAATAGCGTGGTCTGAAATTTTGCGTTTTCAGATGACGCGCCAGATCAAGCATCATGGCTACACCGGATGCGTTGTCGTTGCCGCCCGGGAACAGAGCCTCACCCAGCATTCCAATATGATCGTAATGCGCAGTAATGACAATGAAGCTATCGGCGTATTCCTGTCCCTGAAGATAAGCCACTACATTTTTTACCGGATATTTCGGAATAAAATCATTGCTGATGTTGCAGCTGACCGATTTTGCAGGTGTAGCGGGAAACGCATCAGGAGCCAGTTGCGCAGTGAAATGTTTGAAGATATTATCGTATAAGGCAACACTGTATGAAAAATTTCCTGAGTCCAGCACAATGATTCCAGCTGCTCCAAATGGATTGGAATGCGCTACGGCATCGTACCATTGCAGCGCTTCTTTATCTTTCGTTTCATATCTATTCAGGAAAAGAATTTTCCCTTTTACTTTCGGCGCTAGTTTATTGAGTTTCTTTTTTGAAGAACGAATTTTTTCATCGATGATAATTGTTTCGAAATCACCGGAAATAGAGCTGCTGTGCGCATTCAGAATAAAATCGACTCCCGGTTTCAATTTTTTCCCATCGATTGAAAGTTCTGCCGCAGTGAAATTGTTGACCGGAATCTCGAAAGTCTGAGAAAAGTTTTCGCCAATGGGTTTAAGGCCAAGACGACTGAATTCGTTTTCAATGTAAGTGGCTGCCGAATCAATGCCTCCGTTTACGTATCCGCGACCCGAGAATTCTGCTGAACCCAGCTTCATCATTACATTTCGCGCATAGACAGAATCCTGAGCAATTGCATTTGAAAAGAGAGAATAAAGCAGCAAAAAGAAAAAGAATTTCTTCATTGATTATGGAGTAGGGTTATTATGCAAATCGTCTCTGAATGAAGCGTTCCAGCTTCATGCGAATGTCTGTTTTTTCCAGCGTTCCCCGCTTTTGAAGATTTTCGTGCAAGATAGACATGGCAGCTTGTTCGCTTTCCACCTCGTTTATCGTATTCAACACCAGATCATAATCTTTCATTTCACCTTTGAAAAGTTCATTGACAAAAATGAATTTATCATTGATTCCGATGGCGGCTTTAAGATTTTGTATCGGGCTTCCAATCAGCTTTTCGTTTCTTACCGCGTTGTTGTTCATCAGTTGTTGATTGATGCTGTTGTCTTCTTTTTTCAATTTCTCAGCAATGGTCACTGGCTGTGAAAACAAATCGCCGCCATTATTTTCTTTTATCGGATTTTGATTGAATTCCACCACAGTTTCATGCTGCATTTCTACAACTTCGGCTTCTCGTTTTTCTTCAGCGGGTTGTGTTTGCGATATTATTTCAATGGGTTTTTCCTCCGAAACTTCAACAACAGTCTCTATTACTGGTACAGGAATTTCAACCGCAGGTTCCGATGGTTTTTCAGCAACGACTTCCACTTTCTCAATTACAGGTGTTTCCGGCTCAACAGGCTGAGAATTTTGTTTTACAGGAATTCCGGCATTCAGGATTTTCCGGTTCGCTTCATCCAGCATCTGAATTTCGCGGTAGAATTTTCGAATCTGATCCTGTAGCAAATCGATATCGAGCTGATGAATCGGCCCTTCGGTTTCGGTCACATTGGCGGTCATTTCTACCAAAGATTCCAGCGCTCCGATAATTCCGTTCTTAATTATTTCGTTTGCCATGCAGAAAGTGTTTTGAATTTTATATTTTTGTTGAAATATCCGATGTCAAAGATAACGAAGATTAGAAAAACCGCGTATGTTTCTCGAAAAAAATAAGTATGAATCGCATTCTGGCTGGATTGAAGTTGTCTGTGGCTCCATGTTTTCAGGCAAGACCGAAGAACTCATCCGGCGTCTGAAACGCGCACAGATTGCGAAATTAAAAGTTGAGATTTTCAAGCCGTCCATCGATGTGCGCTACGACGAGACGGCGGTCGTTTCGCACGACGCCAATTCGATTCCAAGTACGCCGGTTGATAATTCCCGGAACATCATGATTCTGGCTCAGGATGTTGATGTTGTCGGTATCGATGAAGCTCAGTTTTTTGATGAGGGTTTGCCCGATGTGTGCACTTATTTGGCGAAACGCGGCATACGTGTGATTGTTGCTGGTCTCGACATGGATTATCTGGGTAAGCCGTTTGGCCCAATGCCAGCACTGATGTCTATTGCTGAATATGTTACCAAGGTGCACGCTATATGCATGAAATGTGGCGCCCTGGCTCAGTATTCGCACCGCATTGTGCATAATGATAAACGGGTTCTGTTGGGCGAAAAAGATTCCTATCAGCCGCTTTGTCGCCGCTGCTTTGAAGAAGAAATGGATCGGCTCAGCGATCTGACTTAGAACGTTTGACAACATCAGGGCAACCTCTCTGCGTCGCAGAATGCGACCTGAGTGCGTTGGCTTTTGTAGTATTTCCACAACGCAGAGAGCTCGCTCTGCGTGAAACAGCTTGTCACAGCTTGCCACGTTTTACGTGGTTTCACGTGATGACACAGCTGCGAGGCTCCCGATATTTATCGGGACAGGTTATGAAAATGCATATACTCCGACTCTTTCATATCGTTAAGGGCTGCAACATTCCGCCGTTCGGAGATAAAAACTTCGCATTGGGCGCGCGTCTCCCGACGCGTGACCTAAATGTACTCATAAGCTCATTCGATGAACACGGAACCGTTGCTCCGGGGTTGGTGCTCCCGACAGCCTGTCCGCCAACTGGCGGAATTCCAGGTCAGCATGCAGAGTGGCTAATCTTATATTGCTGGAGTTTACCCCTCCGCCGTCTGCGGAGTAAACTCCAAAGGCGGGCTAAAATGTCGGGAAAGATATTGCAGCTAACAATCCAACGCAGAGAGATTGCTGCGCAATGCACTCAGGTTGGATTGGGGCTAAAAAGTCGGGAGATGTTATTTATAACAAACAAAAAAAGCAACCCCCGAAATGGAAGTTGCTTTGAAATTTCGAAATATCTTGTTTAGTTGATAAAGACAGTTTTGTTAACTGTTTTGCCCGGATCAAGACGTATGGTGGTTTCGCCATACATTTCAGTATTGGTGCCGGTTTGGCTGGTGTCGAGCCAGGCATGAACATCGAGAATAGCTTCCATCTCGAACAGGTGCTCGAAATATCCATCCTCGTCGCATTGACCTTCAACATTCACATCATATTTTTCAAGCCGGACATGGGCAAATGGAACCACTTTCGTGGTGTCGGTGGTATATTTCACCGTAATTACGGCTTTGGTTTCATCCGGTTTTTGGCAACTGGTAAACATTATGGCGACAAGGCCTCCGATTACCAGAAAAATGAATTTTAACCTTTTCATGCTTTTTTGTATTTAAACTGAAAATTTGTATTTCAGGTTTCAAACTTAC
This sequence comes from Bacteroidetes bacterium GWF2_43_63, assembly GCA_001769275.1. Lineage (NCBI taxonomy): Bacteria > Pseudomonadati > Bacteroidota > Bacteroidetes bacterium GWF2_43_63. Next base: position 190,003 of record MEOQ01000022.1, read on the forward strand.
GAAAAAAAATCAAATTGTAAGGTTTTACTGAAATTTCTATTTAGAGCATGTTTTCTAATCAATGTCAAATCAAAACTTTAGGTGACGCATTTTATGCCATAAAAAACTCCAGGAATCTCAGTTTATTCGCGCAATAAATTACTTTTGCAAGGTGCTCATGAGCTCGCACTGCTGGTGCTCGGTTCACAGAGTGGAATTTAATCCGCCGAGGCGGATCGGAGTAAGATTCACAAAAGCCGAATCAGGAAACACAACGCAGTTGCGTTTCATCCATAACTGCAGATTGAATTACGCAAGTGCGCTTGCAAATTCATTTTGCAGTTATGGATAACGGCTTTTGCCTGAAAAATCAAACTCTGCGCGACTCTGTGCGTACTTTGTGAATTCTAAGACATATGCAAGTCGTTTTTAAAATTTTCTTTGTAAAGTGTAACAAAAGGAGATTGTCTTTTTGTAACTGCGAAAACCCTA